>NZ_JAYJLD010000014.1 GCF_035282765.1 Ferviditalea candida
ATTCAAAGACAGTCCAAGCCACCTAACGGTGGCTCGGAACACTACAAAAGTGACATTTTCTCGGACGAGTTAAGGTGACATTTTCTCAGACGTTTGACAGTCCAATGTCTGGTTTTTTTAAAAAACAAAAAAACGCCGGAAACCGGCGTTCCTTTGCTCATAACTTGAGCTTAACACGAGTACTTTAATTGAATGTGATCGATATCCTCCGTATCGGCCACTGCCACCTCTTTGATCAAATGCCGCTTGACCAAATTGTGCAGCACAAGAACCATCTCAATGTGCAGTCCTTTCAATTCCGGGTGTTCCACCAACTCCATCGGAGTCCACGGTTCACTTCGGCTGTTCATGATCCGGATCAAAAGCGCGCAGTATTTGCCCATCTTGGCCATAACGGAAAATTCGCAGGCCAACAGAACCAGTTCGATTCGCTGCTCAATCGTTTCCCTGCTCAACGCCAGTTCCTCGTACAGCTTATAGACGCCTGCATTGATACGGTGAATTTGCTGCCAAACCGTTACTTCAGGATGATATCCCGCTTCGATAATTGCCAGATGCGCCCAATGAAACAGAGCCTCCAAGACGTTGCTGTATGCATCGAAGATTTGTCCTTCCCGCAGATAGTCCTTGCTGAGCAAATACTTTCGCAGAAACATGGAGAACTCAATCAGCAGTTTTTGTTCCCGAAGCGCTAGCGGAAATTCCAGCAGCCTGTGCTTCATTTTATCCAAATAATCACCGCGATCCAAAATGATATCCCCTTGCAGGATCCATTGAATGATGCTTCGGTTATCCCCGGATAATACCCACAATTCCAATCCTTCCGCATTGACCCAACGTTCTTGTACACGGCTGCCTTCTTTTATATAATGAGTAGTGAAATCCTTTCGCGAGAGATCGTCGCTGACGATCAGAAGCAGGATATCAAACCCGTCAATCACCGGACTGAAGGGTCCGACGGTCTGCACGATCAATACACTTCGGATTCGATGATCGTTTCGATATCTCCTCGAGACGTAATTCTTGATTTTGTCCATGTTGCTTCAGACCTCCGAACTTGTTCCAAAGAATTCAAGACCTTGCAGAGAGAGTTGTTGAGATGTTGAGATATTGAAGCATATATTTCTACATGTTTTTTGTGTTTCCTGCCAAAATTAACGACAACTTTGACGAAAAAAGGAGAAAAATGATGTTTTTTAAAACTGGCAAAATCAATGAATTTCGTTTATGGGGGCTGCTTCTGACCTTGGCCGGAATGGGCATCATGATTCTCGGCACTGCCGGGATCCTGCTTTGGGGCAGGCAAGGACAGTTGATAGCGGGAATTTTTCTGATTCTCGGGATGATCAGCATGATGGGCAGCATGGCTATCTACTTCTGGGCCGGCATGCTCTCCACGAGCGCAGTCATTCTGAAATGCCCCGAATGCGGCAAACAAACCAAGATGCTTGGCGCCACTGACCGATGCATGTTCTGCAAAACGATTTTGACGCTCGATCCGAACCTGTCCAATACCCAGACATCCTTGGAACAAAAATCTTAAACTGCCTCGTCCCTGAAAAAAGGCCCTGCCCTCCGCAACCGGGAAGTCAGGGTCTTTTTTGCAGAGTTCGCTCGATTACATTCCAGATTTCCGGAGTTTCGAATCCTCTTTTCCATGCTGCAACGCCGGCCAAATCATATTTTGAGATCAGTTTCATTCGGGACTGCACCGAGCCTTCGTCTTCAATCCAAATTTTCACCGTATTGCCGTTTTCCGGATACTCAATGTAAAGCTGGCCCGTGGCCGGATCGAATTTAGGTTGAAGCTTTTTTTCCCGGATCACTCTCTGTACATAGCTCATTTGGACCGCCTTTGATTTAACGGGGGTTTTACCTTGCTGCACTGTTTCCGTCCATAAGCGGGTATAAAAAGGAATCCCCATGATCAGCTTATTCGAGGGAACATGGTCATGCTCGATCAAGTCCGCGACGCCCTTCTCCATCCAGGGCAAGGATGCCACCGACCCCGCATCCGGACTGCTTGCCCAATGCTCATCGTAAGTCATCACAATCATATAGTCCACAGTCTTGGCCAAGGCTTCCCGATCAAAAAACAGCGACCAGTTCGGACTCCCCCCGCGTACCGTTACATCGATGGAAACAACCAGATTCTGTTCGTGCATCAGTGGGGTCATTTCTTTGACAAACTGCGTCAATTTGGCCTTATCCTTGACATACACGTTCTCAAAATCAATGTTGATGCCCTGTAAATCGTACATCTCGGCAAATGCGAGCAGCTGCCGGATCAGCTTCATTCTTGAATCGTACGTGGCGATTGCCTCGGTGGTCCAATCGGGATCAAAGCTGTTGGAGAACAGCGCCCAAACCTGGTAACCTTGGTCATGCGCCCATTTGACATACGCCGGATCTGCTTGATTTCTGATTGAATAATCGCCTTTCTGATTGCGTTCAAGATGAAACCATGTCGGGCTGATGACATTTAAGCCCGGCATATCGGAAATTTGTGAGGTATCCGGATTTTTGTTGATGACCTGTTCCCAAGACATCACAATTTTACCGCCAACCGGACTCCACGGAATAAACGGACGGGACTTGTCCGATGCTGTGATCACTTCTGTCCGGTCCAGCACCAATTTGGTTTTGGGAACGTATCCGGTAATCCCGTTTGGCAACTGTACCAGATACCAGTCGTCTACTTCTTTCCAGATCATCACATCGCCTTGATTCGGCAATTCGGCCACAATCGGGGCCCTGATCGTGGGGTGCGTTCTTAATGGCACTTGCTGGGGTTTTCCGTTTTCAGGCAAATTGGCTTTGCCCCACTGCAGGACATCACCGTCCTTCATCAGTAAAACCGCTCCCGTATCGGGGGCTTCAGACCAATTGATCTGAAAATAAGTCTTGAGCGGCACCATAGGCAAATAGACGGCCCCCTCGGTTTTTTCTACCGGGAAAGAAAGCTTCATCGGTTGTTCATTCAGCATAGCGGTCAGACGGTCCGTTCGCATGCGCAGCACTTTGTCCTGCGTCGTGATAATCACCGAATCGCTCTCCTGTTCATAAACCGCAGTGGAATCGATCTTATCCTGAATGACCGGCAGAGGAAATTTCAAACTCTCACCGCTTCCGAGCGCGGGCATATTCAATAATTGGCCACGATAATAAATAGGGTGATCAAAACCATGAAAATCGGGAAAAACGCGGGAATTATTGGGGGAATACTTGTCCCATAAAATGAAAATCATCATTCCTGTCCCTGCCGCCACCAACAGCAAAAGAAAGAGCAGGCCCGCAGGAATCCTGGAACCAGGAGTCTTCCTGGAGTGAATTCTGGAAATGCTTTGATTCTCCACTTCATCCCCCCCCATATACGATTCTATTCTATCTATCTTATTGCATATTCCGTCATCACGTAAAAAAGACGTGCCGATTTCCCAAGAAAGGAAAATTCGAATCACGTCTCATTATACTATACAATGACAAAAAAGGTGGGAATCCGGCAGCATTAATGTTTGGTAATATCGGCGCACTGCTTGCAAATCCCGTAAATCTCAAGGCGGTGTCCGTCAGGCTGAAAGCCGGTCTGCTCAAAAGCCGCTTCCTCGACTGCCTTGAGCCGGGGATAATCAAAGTCGGTAATTTCTCCGCAGCGCTCGCAGATCGCATGATAATGTTCGGACATATCGGCATCGTACCTGCTGGCATCATCGCCATATGTCAATTCCCGAACCAAACCGTAATCGATAAACACCTTCAAATTATTGTATACCGTAGCAACGCTCATACTGGGAAAATTGTGTTCCAACGCTTTATATATCTCATCAGCGCTCGGATGGGATCTTTCATTCATCAAATATGACAAAATCGCATGCCGCTGTGGGGTCATCCGAATACCCGAGTGTTTTAATTTATCCAAAGCCTCATCAATTTTGGACGTCATGTTCCGTCCCGCCTTTCCTCATTAACGCACCGCAAGCGCGAAGTTTGTAGAAATTGCAATAATGCTTTATTTACAATCATTTTACTTTTGTCAATAACAATTTGTCAATGAGCTTTCCCAAACTGTATATTTTTGGACGATATTGTTCGATATGAATCGTCGAATTCGGTATAAACATTATTGTTAACTTGCCTGTACCGGAGTATTCGATATCGCCGCCGAAAGCCTGATCCGGATACGATTCACTTATTCTTTATGAAGGCCGTGAGCTTGATGCCTGCAGGCGCTTCTTTTCTTCCGCCGGCGCTGTATCCGTGTTTGGTATAAAGCCCGATCGCCGGCAGGTTTTTGCTTCCGGTCACAACTTTGAACATTGAAATGCCGGGTTCCGCTTCCTCGACAAGCTGCAGCAGACGTCCTCCCACACCTTTGCGAAGATGCTCCGGATGAACCATCAATCTGCATACCGTGACCGATTCCCGGTCTTTCATATAGGATACGGCTCCGATCATCTCTTCCTGTTCAAAATCGGCGTAAAAAATTTCCCCGCAGTTGCGTATCGTCTCGATCGTATCCATCAGCGGGGGGATGGCCTGCAGACCGTTCCATTCCGCCTCGATCCGGTAGGAGAGCTGCTGCAAATACCAAAGCTGCTCCACTTCCGTATCGTCTGTCAAACAGATTTTTCGTATGGTCATAGGACCGCTCCCTATATATGCAAAATTTTACGCCAAGCAGCCGCCGTATAAAGACGGCGGCTGCACTCGGATGAATGCTTCGGATCACTGGTTTATCGATCAATGCTCCCTTCAGGAAGCATCCAACGCTTCCTTGATCAGCTTGTTGACGAGGCCCGGATTCGCTTTTCCTTTGGTTTCCTTCATAACTTGTCCGACCAAAAATCCCATCGCTTTTTCTTTACCAGCCTTATAATCGGCGACCGATTGCGGATTTTCGGCAACGATCTGCTCGACAACCGACTTGATGGCTCCTTCGTCGCTGATCTGAACCAGGCCTTTTTCCTCGACGATTTTGCCGGGCGCTTTGCCGGTTTCAAGCATTTCTTTGAACACCGTCTTGGCAATTTTGCCGCTGATCGTGCCTTTTTCAATCAAATCGATCATTTCCCCAAGACCTTGTCCGGTAATCTGCACATCGCCGATCTCAATATTATTTGTATTCAAATAACCGAGAAGATCGCCCATGATCCAGTTGGCAACCGCTTTGGCATCCTTCGTATAGTTCAAGCTCCGCTCGAACAATTCGGCAATCTTGAGCGAAGCCGTGATAACCTCCGCATCATAATCCGTAAGTCCGTATTTGCTTGTATAACGGGCTTTGCGCGCGTCCGGCAGCTCGGGAATCGTCGCTTGGATCCGTTCCTTCCACGCCTCATCGATGAACAGCGTGACCAGATCGGGGTCGGGGAAATAACGGTAATCGTGCGCTTCCTCCTTGCTGCGCATCGAGAAGGTTTTGCCCTGCGCTTCGTCCCAGCGTCTCGTCTCCTGTACGATTTGCTCGCCGCTTTCGACCGTTTCGATCTGTCTTTTCACTTCATATTCCAGCCCGCGCTGAACACCGCGGAAGGAGTTCATGTTCTTCAGCTCGGCTTTGGTCCCGAACTCTTTTTGCCCGAACGGGCGAATGCTGACGTTGGCGTCGCAGCGGAGCGAGCCCTCCTCCATTTTAACGTCGGAGACGTCGCAGTACTGAATGATCGACTTAAGCTTCTCCAAATAGGCCCTCGCCTCTTCGGGAGAACGCATATCCGGTTCGGAAACAATCTCGATCAGAGGCGTGCCGACCCGGTTGAAATCGACCAGCGAATCGAATCCGCCCTCGCCGTGCGTCAGCTTTCCGGCATCCTCCTCAAGATGGATTCTGGTGATGCCGATCCGTTTTTTCTCGCCGTTCACTTCGATTTCAATCCAGCCGTGTTCACCGATCGGCTTGTCATATTGGGAAATCTGGTACGCCTTCGGAAGATCGGGGTAAAAATAGTTTTTCCGGTCGAATTTGCTCTCTGCGGCAATTTCGCAATTCAACGCCAGAGCCGCTTTGATCGCATATTCCACCGCCTGTCTGTTCAGCACCGGCAACACGCCGGGGTGCCCGAGGCAGATCGGGCAGGTGTGCGTGTTCGGAGGCGCCCCGAACGAAGTGGAGCAGCCGCAGAAAATCTTCGTTTTTGTATGCAGTTCAACATGGACCTCGAGTCCGATGACCGTTTCGTATTTCGTATCAACCGCCGTCATTTGTCACCCTCCTTGAATTCGCACCGAGATTACAGCCGGGGTCTAAGTTTATGGTGCTCCGTCTGCTGTTCAAAGGCGTGGGCAGCCCGAAGCACGATGGATTCGTCGAACGATTTGCCGATGATTTGCAGCCCGACCGGCAGTCCGTCCGCCAATCCGCAGGGAACGCTGATGGCCGGTACGCCGGCCAAGCTGACCGGAATCGTCAAAATATCGTTCAGGTACATCGTCAGCGGATCATCGACCTGCTCCCCGATTCTGAACGCCGGGGTTGGAACGGTCGGACCGATGATCACATCGAATTTTTCGAAGACCTCGTCAAAATCCTGCTTGATCAGAGTCCGCACTTTTTGCGCCTTTAAATAATATGCGTCGTAATAGCCTGAGCTCAATGCATAAGTTCCCAGCATAATGCGGCGCTTGACTTCCGTTCCGAAGCCCTCGCTTCTCGATTTGTAATACACATCCGCAAGATCGTTCGCATTTTTCGCCCGGACGCCGTAGCGAACCCCGTCATAGCGAGCCAAATTCGAAGACGCCTCGGATGATGCGAGAATGTAGTATGCCGCGACGGCATATTCCGTATGGGGAAGGGAAACTTCTTCCCAAACCGCGCCCATTTGTTCAAAGACCCGTAAAGCCGCAAGCACTTTGTCCCTGACTCCGGGCGCGACGCCTTCCCCGATGTATTCTTTGGGAACCGCGATGCGGAGTCCTTTGACATCCCCGGTCAAAGCGCCGATGTAATCGGGAATCTCCACATTCGCCGAGGTTGAGTCCAGCGAATCGTGTCCGGCTATCGCCTGCAGCAAATATGCGGAATCCTCCACATTCTTGGTGATCGGTCCGATTTGATCCAAGGATGAAGCAAATGCGACCAGTCCAAAACGGGAGATCAAACCATAGGTAGGCTTTAAACCGACGACTCCGCAGTAAGCGGCCGGTTGCCTGATGGAGCCGCCCGTATCCGAGCCGAGCGCAAAATAAACCTCCTCGGCGGCGACGGCAACCGCAGATCCCCCGCTGGAGCCTCCAGGAACATGCTCGGTATTCCAAGGATTGCGAGTCGGATAAAAAGCCGAATTTTCATTGGAACCGCCCATGGCGAATTCGTCCATGTTCAGCTTGCCGATCGTGACGGTTTGCGCTTGCTTCAGCTTTTGGACGACGGATGCGTTATAAATCGGGCGATAATTGGACAAAAACTTGCTGGCGCAGGTTGTCACCAAATCTTCCGTTACAATGTTGTCCTTGATGCCGACCGGCAGCCCGAACAGCAGCCCCCGTTCTCTTACTCCCGAATCCAGCTGCTCGTCCAATTGGCCTGCGGCAGTCCTTGCCTGTTCTTCATTCAAGGTCAGAAAAGCCTTCACTTGTGAATCAACCGCGCCGATCCTGTTGAAGGATTCATCCACCAAATCGCGAACGGACAGTTCTTTTCGGATCAAACGGTTATGTATTTCCTTGATGCTCAAACGAAATAACGACACGATTCCTTCCTCCTTGATCATCCTAATCCAATATGGCAGGTACCCTGAATTGCCCGTCCTCTTCATCCGGCGCGTTCCGCATGACTTTGTCGATCGGCCAGGACGGACGCACCTCATCCTCCCTCATCACATCGGAAAGCTGCAACACGTGGCTGGTCGGCTTCACATTGTCCGTATCCAATTCATTGAGCTTTTCCATGAAATTCAATATTTTGTTCAATTGCTCGGTAAATTGCCGCTTCTCCGGTTCGCTTAGCTCAAGTCTGGCCAACTTGGCTACATGCTCCACATCGTTCACCGAAATGCTCATGAATGTACCTCCAATCACTCTCTAATCATTCTTCATATTATAGCTTACTTGTTTTTTGATCTCAATCCAGCATAAGAAAAAGCAGCCCGATGGGCCGCTCTCTTGTTCTATCGAATCCGAACCTTGTTGGGACTTGCGAATTTATTAAATCCAAGCTTTCAGGTTGACCTGCTTGACGAACTCCTCCTGGCTCAAGAGCTTGTTCTCATCCTGCTCGGCCTTCTCATTGATGCCGCCATTCATGATGCGCAGGAATAATTCTTGATTCTTGGTGGCCAGAGCAAAATCAATCAACGCTTCCTTCTCAATGCGGTCGGCTTCCTGCCGCAGCAGCACTTCTTCCAATTCTATATCCGAAGCAGGCACATAATAATGCTTGTTCAATTTGGGAATCCTGATCACATAATCAAAAGCGTTGTCCGCATTGCGTTCATAAGCGATGATGTAGGCATGTTGGCCGATCGGAAGGTTCTGTTCAAACTTGTCGGAAACAACGTATACTTTTTGACCCAGGCGATACATGTTCCTTCCCCCTTTATAAGGTGGTGTTTCTACTAATTATATGTATTTTGCCATACGAATCAAGTACATACGTTGATCCTGCCAGAAAAAAGGCGTTCGTCTATTTATTTTGAGCTCGGTCTCCCTTACACTTGTATGATGCCTTCCCGTGTGAGAGTCAGCTTTTCAAAGCCGTCGTCCGTAATGGCGTACGTATTCTCTATCCCGATGACACCTGTTCCCGGAAAGGTGAATTTCGGCTCAACGGCTATTACCATGCCCGGCTGCAGCGGATACTTGAAACCTTTGGCCAGAACGGGCAGCTCATCCATTTCCAGGCCGATGCCATGACCGAGAAATTTCACCTGATCCTCTCCATAGCCCATGAAATGCTCCTCGAGACCGGCATCCTTGGCGTGCTCAAGTGCCATGACATACAGATCCTCACAAATTGTACCGGGCTTCAGCATGGATTCCGCCTTGCGCAAAATTTGCTCCGAAACCTCGTAAGCTTTTTGCAGCTTCTCCGGCAGCTCTCCAATCACCACAGTACGAGTCTGATCGGAGACATAACCGTCGATCATGCAGCCAATATCCATCAAAATCGGTTCATTGGCGGCAATCGCACGGCGGGCGGATCCTTGCGGAAAAGCGGGTCCGAGTCCTTGTCCGCCCGCTGGTCCGTCGAAGCCAGTAGGCATGGAGATCGCGCTGCCGCTGCCGACCATTCCGGTTACCAGTTCCTGATTATAACCGCGCATGCGGATCATTCCCATATGGCCCAACTGACGGGTGCGATACTCGATATCGGAGACCAGTTCGAGCTCTGTCGCTCCTTCTTTAAGCCGCGACAAAGCAAAGTCCAATGCCTGATCGGCAATTTGCGCCGACTTTCTCAGCAGGGCGATTTCCTGCTCCGATTTGATCATCCGCAGCTCCCGAACGGCCATCGAGCCGTCTTTCCATTCCACTGCACCGAAAGCGGCCTCCAAGCGTTGGAAAACCTGCACCGGAAGCACATCGAATTCCGTGGCGATCACGGGCGATTTCCCGGAGGAAAACACGGTGCTGAAATCTCCCTTCACTTTATCCCCGAAGGAACGGAAAGAACCAAGCCCGACAGCAGGGAAAGCAGACTCAACTTGAGCGCGCTGCAGGCTTCTTCGCACGTAAAAGCGCGGTTCCCCCTCAACCGGCACGAACAAGTAGCCGATCTGCATAGATCCCGTAAAATAATACAAATCCACGTTTTGCGTGACCAAAAAACCGTCCGTTCCTTCCTGCCGCATCCGTTCCTGAAGTCTCCTGATCCTATCGTTGAATTCGTTCACTCCAACCCCTCCAATTTCGTGTTCTGCTGCAACATCTATTCTGATTATAATTGAATCCATTGCAAAACACGACCAAGTAAAAATGAAAAAAGCCGTCTGCGAATTCAGAATCCGTCAGGCGACTTTTTACTATGACTTGCTTACTATTTGGGTACCTCAGCCGTTCCGGCAACGTGCCATCTTAATGTTCCGTCTTTTTGGGGCGTGGATTCGATATTAATGAAAAAGTAATTTCCATTGTACTTTTCCCAGAAGAGCATCGCGTGGTTTTTGGCAGGATTCAACAACAGTGCAGGAAATTTATCCCCATACTCCAAGTTGTGTTTTCTTTCGTCACTGAAAAGCGCGGCGTTAAATGAAGAAGCTTCCTCATAAGTCAATTGATTGGTAAAAGAGATGTCAATATCGCCGCTGTCCACGATTTCCCAATTATTCAAATTCAATTCGGGTTGTTGATTGGATATTTTATTTTTTCCAAGATTCCAGGAATCGTTCAGCATTTTCATGACCTTGGGGTTTTCCACATCTGACATGGGTTTGTGAAGATTAATATGGGACCGCAGTTGATTTTGTACTACTGGATCGTTAGTTTGGGCAAACGCACTGACTGCAACGAGGCTGGCAACAGCGAGAATCATTGATAAGAAAAGAAATATTTTGTTCTTCAGCTTTAACATAATTTTCATCCCCCCTATTTATGATTTGTATTAATAAGTCTATTTTACTAATTATAGAAAATTTACATTATATTAGAAAATGTTTTTAATCTCCTTTTAATAGGCTGCAATTAAACTGCACTTATTCTTCTTTAAGCCTCGTAAATTTCCGCAGCCCCTTTGATTTCCCACGTAACGGGACCCATAATGTTGAACATGCGCGGATATTCGACGCGGATGATCAGGATTACCCCCGGCCTTGCAAGCGTAACCTTGTATCCGTAGTCCGCATTTTCATAGATATAGGGAAACCCGCGATCTTCATTGATAACCTCAAAGACCAGAATCTCAATCTGCTGCTTGAAAAATGTTCCCGGCAAAGGGTGATTGGATGCGTCAAGCCGCAAATTCCGCTGCAAATAGCTTAAAGCCGTCGTCTCCGCCCTGAGCGGATCAATGCTGTAAACTCCGGCGGGCAGCTTCGAAACATCCAACTGCTGGGCAGCCGCATGCGCAGCCCGGTTCAAAGCGTGTTTCGCCTGAAACAGTGCCTTCATCGCCATCTCTTCATCTGTCTGCAGCGCATTCAGCATCATGCCGAGCACCAATATCAGCAAATAGGCAACTAATTTGTACACCTTCGTTGCTCCGCTCCTTTGCCGCGCACATTCCGCCATTGAGGAATCTGTCCGGTCTCCTGGGAGTCTGTCCGACGGACTGATTTTCGTGAATTTATTAAGAGTATTCATTTGTTGCGGAAGCGGAGTAATGGAAAGATGCCGGATAAGCGACTTTTGCTTTGAGTTTCAACCATCGATAAGCCCATTCATAAAAGAAACTCAAAACAACGGAGCTTTGAGGCACTTTCCAATGCACAGCTGGAGGCAACCATAAATGAATGCAACTGGAATAAATATTTCATCATTTCGCTTCGTCGGACAGCTTCCTACGGCACGTACTCGCTCATTTTAACGCCGGTTGCGCGCATTCTGGATTGCGGATTGGGAGGCGCAACCCCGATTAACCTGTCAATTTCGAACAGCTTTTCATACGGATAGCTGATTTCCAACTGTATGCCCGTGCCGCGGATAACCGGGTCTCCCGGATTGGTCCCGTCTACCCCGGAAGTCGTGGTTACGTCATAAATCAGCTTTTCCGTTTGAAACCCCCGGTCGGCCAGCCTGGACTTGGACTCCGCAAGCATCGACGAATCGATGCATCCATGCGAAGCATTGGCCCCCACCTCAAGCAAATAGTCGACCTCTTGCTGCAGAACAGCCTGCCGGACAATCAACACATGCTTGTAAATGGGTGAAAACATGGCCCAGCTGAGCAGCGCGGCAAACAAAATAAACACCAGAATTTGCTTCATCGCTTCAAGGACTCAAACTGCGAATGGTTTGATTGATTTGTTGACCCTGAGCCTTAACAACATTCTTCGTCCCGGTTGGTCCTTCAACCGTATGATTAAAGATGGTGATTACAGCTATGATCAGCATTACCGTCATAAGCAAGGATCTCATGTTCGTTACCCCCTTTAGTCAATTCGTGCTCAAACCGCTGATTTGCGTATTCGCAGCAGTGCCTTTTTCTTCAATCTTCGCTTTGATGCCTGTCGTGCCGTCGGAAATCATGGTCGTGAACATGACTGCGACAACAATCAGCATCATGACCGTAATCAATATGCTTCTCACGCTATTCCCCCCTTGTATGCTAAGAGCAGTTACCGATTCTTAATTGAATTGGAAATTGCTCTTTTGATTTTTCGTGCTCTTTGAAAACTGAATAATGTTACCCTGCTGGAGGACGTAGCCCAAGCGAAGCGCGGGAGCCCCAGCGGGACGAAATTAATTTAGGTGTTTACGATCCAGTGATGTCTTTGTCGGGATCGATGTAAGCAGCAAGAACAACGTCGTCTGTTGCCTGCCTCAAGGTGACAGCGTCAAATCGCTAAGCCGTTTCACCGTCTCCAATGGCGAACCCGGCGTACTTACTCTGCGCGAGCGGATCGCAGCACTGATGCAAAAGCACAGCTTAACACATATCCGCTTCGGTCTGGAGGCGACCGGCTGTTACTCCAGCCATCTCGCCCGGTACTTGGAAAGCGTCCTCGACTTTGCTCCATATGAGCACAGCGTCTACGTGTTCAACCCGAGTCTCATTAAGGCATTCAAGAAGACTCATTTTCTTGACGTCACGTGGAGCGAATCCTTAGCAGCCCTTCAGCGTCTGACACGGACTCGTTACCACATTGTACAGAATTTGGCACGGGAGACCAATTTCCTGCTGACCAACCTGTTTTTAAAGTTCAGCAGTTATGCGACCGGATCTTTCGGAAAGAAGACGTCGGCGAACAGTTTAGCGGTCATGCAAGAGTTTGCCAGTGTCGAGGACATCATCGAGATGTCCGTCGACGATTTGCTTGTCTTCGTGGTGCAGTGCGGAAAGAATCGCTTCGACAATCCGCAGGAAGTGGCGAAGGCACTACAGAAGGCAGCACGCTCTTCCTACAGGTTGCCTAAGGCGATGTCGGACTCGGTGAACCTTGCTATGGCTTCCAACATACGGATTATTCGGTCGCTCCAAGAGCAAGCGAAATCGCTTCAGAAAGCGATCGAGGAGCATCTGGCACCATCCCGCAGACGCTCACGTCCGTGCCAGGAATTGGCCTGATCTTTGCCGCAGGACTCATCTCGGAGATTGGCGACATCTCGCGTTTCCCGAACCAGATGGCCCTCGCGAAATATGCAGGCCTCGCATGGACGGAAAACCAGTCCGGCGATTTTAAAGGCGTTGAATCTCGGCTCATAAAAGTTGGGTCGCTGCGCAAAAGGGGTGCGTCCGGTCGCCGTTAACCCAACATATCAAACAGCTTTCTTCCCTCCGCCAACCATGGATAAATGAAGATACGAAACGTGTTCAGGATTGGAATACCCGCCAACACGAACAGGACGTATGAATTCATCTCCTTTCGGCTCTCCTTGATCAGCTCGATTTTATGTTTGTAGTCTTTGGTTCTCTGCCGCAGTACCTCGTAATACTGCTCGTGATCATAAAGGCGGAGGGAGCGCAGAGTTTCCGCAAAGTGGCGGCCCTCTTCGGTGGCCAGCCTCCCGGCGAAACGTTCAATCGCCCTTTCCGCATCCTGATACCATTCGTTCACCAGCAAATTCATTTGCGGGCGGATCGCCTTCGTCAATGGCACGCAGCGCACCAGCTTATGGTGAAGGTTCATCGATGAACCGGAAAAATAAAGAAGCTGGCGGCTCAACAAATACACCTCGTTCACGATGCTGCGGCTCCTTCTTTGTTTCAGCAGAGAAAGCAGACGGCTGTCAAAAAACAGCAGCAACAGCAGCGCCGCTGCAAACCATTCAAGCGAATAGGGTGACCATCCGACAAAAATGAAATGCTTTCGGGCTAGCCAATATCCCAAGATTCCGATTAGTATCGCAGCCACACCCGCAAGTCGGATCAGCAGTTCATATCGGATCACATCTGCGGAAAATCCGGACTCCGTCAGCAGCTGGCGCTTGGGAGCCAGCTTGCTTTCATCAATCGGGATCAGCAGCAGCCTGAGCAGCCAATAGGGCGGTGAAAATCCTTGCGAAGAATTACGTATATTGCCCAATGCCCATCTCGGACGTCTGAACGTCATACCCAGCAGGAGCAGCCGCACACTGTACAGCAGCAGCATAAAAACCAATGCATCGCCGATGCGGATGATCCAGGTCATCATCAAAAAAGACATCAGCATTCCCCTTTATCAGTTTCATTTAGATTCTTCTAACGGATAAATAAATGCCGACCAGAAAAGAAACGAAAATCAATACGAAAGCGTCAAGCAGCATCTCCCTCCCCGTGGCGTCCACAACATAATAATGATATGCTTGCTGAAAATTCAGTTTGAAATTGATAAGCATGAAGACACTCAAAAAAACGATTGGAGTGAAATTTGCCATGCGAATCTCCAAAAGCCGGTTCCGGTCGATTTGATCCGTCCGTTGGGCTCTGCGCATGTCCTCAATCAGTTCTCTCAGATTTTCGGAAACATCCACTCCTTCCTCAAGCCCGACCCGCAGAATCCCGGAGAAGTAGCCGCCCCACAAACTGCCTAAGGCAACTTCAAAAATATGCAGCCCGTCCTCATATTCCTTTCCGATCATCAGATTCCGATAGAGCTGTTCCATAATCGGCTTCATCGGGTAGCGAAGGCGATTCCCCTTCAAGCTGTCCTTCAGGACCGACCGGATATTTTTGTTCTCAGACAGCACATAGGAATGGTAAAAGACCTCCAGGGCAGGCAGCAGCTCCAAACGAGTTTGCATCTGCAAATTAAACAGCCTGATCCTGAGAAACAAATAAGGAAGCCCGCCCAGCATCAGTGCAACCGAAACGACTCCTCTGAATCCGTCGAAAAACAAGGTGCCCAGGATAATACCGCTTAGTGAGAGCATCGCTGTCCAAACGAAAAAAGCTTGAGTTCCGCCTGATTTGCCTACAGATACGTTCAAAATCTTCACATGCCCGTGAATCCGCCGAAGCAATGGAAAACCGGCTGCAAGCCGCTGCAGGTACTTGCGGTTTCTTTGATACGACAGCCTTCCCCGTATCGATTGCCGGGAGATCAGTGACAACAGCATCAAACGGATAAACAAATAAAAAAGAATCAGCAGAAGTAGGAGCAGAGCCGCTTTGGCGACAGCAATCATTCTTTCTCCACCATCCCCATTTCCTCTAGGCGGCGGAATCCTGATTCGTCAAACCTTCGGATTCTGGAAGACGATTTGGCGGTGAATGGGCTTGGGAAAACCCATTGTCGGGATAGACGATCATATAAGACGATATCCCGAACGGTTACTTCTTCCTGCCGATACACGAACTCCCCAAGTCGGACGATCTTCCGCCGATCTTCAACAACAGCCATTTCAATACCGATTTGCGTCACATATTCGGTTATCCGCTTGCGCAGTCTGCCAGGATCAACTCTTCTGCCGTCCTGCATGCACATGTCCGCAATGGCATCGGGAGCATCTTCAAGCTGGCTGACATGAACGGATGTAATGCTGCCGTCGTGTCCGCGCGTGCATGCACGGACATAAATATTGGCGTCTGCATCGCGAATCTCGGCATGACAAATTCTTTTGGGCGACTGCCTTAATGCGAGCTTGAAAGCCTGCCTCCCGGAATGAAGCTCATCTTCATCGTCAATTTCATATTCGATGATGTTTTTGCCGGGAAAATCCCTGCGCAGCATCAATTCGTGACGCGATTCGATGGTGACGATCCGCTCGTCGTCGGGCATTTCCGAAATCAGGGCTTTGATGAAATGTGTTTTGCCAGAATTGGTGGGGCCGATGACCACGATGTTAAAGCAGGCCCTAACAAGGCACTGCAGAATAGAGCGTATGGAATCGTCGATCGTACTGTACCGCGGTTCGCACAATCCCTTCAGCGTAAAATGTCTGACCGTATAAAACCGGATCGTAATCGTCGGTTCGGATGTGTATCCGAAACCCGTCAACGTCACCCTCGATCCGTCGTTCAACATGACTTCCGCCCAACGCTTCCGGGGAGTTAATGTATCCTTGTTGAAAAGAACCAAATTCTGCTGAATCCGTTCCACATCCTTCAGCGAATCAAATCTGTACCTGGATGCCTTGCTTTTTCCCCCGCGTACTTCAAATATCTGCTCCCCGACCACTTGAATCTCTTCCAGTCCTTCGTGCTCCTTCAAAATAGGTTCAAGCACGCTCATTCCGATCACTTCCGCGAAAACCGCTTCCGCCAACGTTTCGTATTGCTTCGGCGGCGGAACATGCTGCCGCCTCTTCTTCATCAGGTAATCGCTGATGACGGCCAGCACTTTTTTGCGTTCCTCAGCATACCCCAGCACCGAGCGATTGATCATCTCGTTATGCGCCAATTTCTCAGCTTCCGTTTTCGCTCTGGTCTCCATTAGAAAGCCGCGGACATCCTCGATCAACTCCTGAAATCGTTCATTCGACACGCCCGTGCTTTCCTGCCCGGGTTGAGCTTTATCCTGCTTGCGGTGACCGTCAACGCGGTTCTCACGATACTTCTCAGAATACGCCAGCACTGAAAATCTACGCTTTGACTCTATGTTATTTCCCTCCTTTCATCACAACTTTTGTTCCGATCCGCGAACGCTGCGCTGAAAACCAGCGTTTCAACCACCCCGCGCCTTTCTCCTCCGTTTTAACCTCGGGCAATCCAAAGAGCTTCATCAGTAGGGTCGTAGGTCGCTGCAAATCCCCGCTCAACTCCGGATGATGAAGCATGAGTTCAAGCAGCTTCCCCCGGTTCAGCCAGGAATCCAAATACCCGTATTTTCGCAGCTCCCCGATCACCTGCAGGCCCGTCTCTCTGCCAATCTCCTTGGCATGAAAGCCTTCGCCGCCCATAGACTCCGATTGTGTAATCAATAGATCGAACTCTCCTGTATTCAACCCAAAAACCGGAATCATGTTCTTCGCCCACCGGACAAAATCCTCCTGAAAGTGACTCAACTGCGGTGTGGTGACCACAATTTTCGTATCGGCGAACAGGGCTGAGCAGACTGTCGCTGAATTATCCCAATACGCGCCCACCCCAATCACGCAGAGATCGAAGGTTCTCTCTGCAAGCTGAAGCAAATATTCGATATCCTCCGGCGTATAGTATTCAGCCTGCTCGCGCAGCATGTTGCCGAATAAAATACTCAAATTGGGGAGTTCCCCCAAACGTTCGCATAATTGAAGCAGCCTGCTCTCATTTAAACTCATTGATTTAATCTCTGCGCGAATGCCGTCAAGTGTAGTTCTCGGTTGCTCGATGCCCAAATAACGGTGCAGCTTTGAGCTTTTCAAATTCAAACAAAGATAGCCGATGATAAGTCCCGTTCTCCGGGCCAACTGCACAGCTGTTCCGAATGACGCTGTCGTTGCGCCGATATTCGGCGTCGTCCCCAAAAACAGCACCGTGGAATTCCGCTGCGGCCGTGACGCCGCAACAGCGCCGAAAATCAATCTGTGAATTTCGTTGACAACGGCTTGGACGGAACGTCCGGGCGCGATATACTCCACTTGGTTGGCAATGCAGGCTTTCATATACTTATCATTGACGTCCGTATCGTGATGGTTTGAAAGCAGGATAATCACCTTCAAGCTTTCCGACAACCCGCGGAAACCGTCGATTACGGGACCGATGTCCGCTAACGGTACGCAACGGTCCGAAAGCACGAGAACGTCCCACTCTCCCCGTCTCTCATCCTCCAAGGCGCCTAACGTGTCTTCAAAGAAAACGGACTCGCAGCCGAATTCAGCCTGAGACTTCATCCATTGCTCCGACAATAGTGAATCCACGGCAATATAAGCAATCCTCATGTTCAGCCCTCCTCGTATAGCTTTCTTCTTCTATTCACCCGGCTTTTTGGTAATGGAGAACGATGCAAATGCAATCACCAGCTTGCTTTCCCGCGATTTGCACAAGCTGTCGATAGCCAGCCATTGTTCCTCCGTCAGGTTCAGGTTGATCGAATCGATCGCCCCGTTGGCGTCTCTTCGCGAAGCGTACATTTTTTCCCGGTCATTGTTCGCCTTTGACAGCAGATTGGACTGCCGGACATCGTCCACCTCCACATTCGCAGCGGACTTGACGGATGCAACCGTGACCAGTTCGTCAAACAACCGCCTCGAGCCCCCGTCTCCATCCGAGATGTAGAGCCGAACCTTATCTCCTGCCCGAATTCCGTTCGATACGGATAAAATGTAGGACTTGGGAATTTGGAAAGTCGATTGATCCCCCCTCGGGAGAAGGTTAAACCGGTCGACCTTCCATCGCAGAACCGGTTCTCCCGCACCAAGCGGAAGCAAGGTTTCCATACCGACCACCTGACCGATTTCTTTGACCATTTCGTCCCTGTACGCCCCGGTCAGAACGGGCCGATATTCAACCAGATCAGAAGTGATCATCGTTCCTGCATGAATAAAGTCCTTGGGTACGACAACATTGACTGTTTTCTGGAGCTCGACCTGCTGCAGTTGCAGCTTATATACCCCGAAAACGAGCAGCAGCGCAGCCAAAGCGGATAACAGGCTGATCATAAAATTTCTTCTGCGGTTCATCATTCATAAACACCCCGTTTCTTCGGCAACAAAAAAAGACACAACTCCCGTTACCGGAGCTTGCGTCCTTCGCAAACCATATCCTGGATTTAATTGTAGAATTATCATATCAAAGAATGGAGCAATTGTCTACAAATTCTTATGACTTTCGATAATTTTTTTCAGATTGCCTTAAGTCATTTTTCTTCTGCATAGTTTTCCAAAACTGAATATAACTGCTTTGTATAACACATATTATATATGAAAAACTTCTATCGAAGTTCTTCAAAGGAGCGGGACCGCGATTAAATGAAGTTTTTCATGCCGATAAGAATTTGCCTTTCCAAGGGCCGGAAACTTATAAATTCTTATGCGGTAAAGAATCGCACAAAAGGAGGACGTTGACTTTGTTTAAAAAAAATATTGAAGTAATCCCGGAAGCAGAGTTTCCGGTTTGGAACTGCAGCAATGAAAATTGCAACGGCTGGATGAGAACCGATTACACCTTTGAGGAGCAGCCCATCTGCCCGCTTTGCCATTCACAAATGGTCAATGAAATCAAGACGCTGCCGGTTTTGCAAAACTACGTGAAATAATTCGGCGCTCACCCCGCCTGCAAGTTATTCCGTTCCCACTCTCCGCCATTCGTTCCCCCTGTTCAAAACAGGCTTGTTCATGCTTTCCGTAATTGCATGCATCTGATCATTGATAATCACCGAATGCGCTGAACCGTCATAAATTAATACAGACGTCCCATGCCATTTCCAATGGCACCAACAGGTGATGAAAATAGCGCGCGATGCGTCCCTGAAGAATTCGCATTTAGGACGCGTAACGAAATTAGTTGTCGATAGCGTCGGGATTCGCAAAATAAGGAGGATACGAATTGGGAACAGGTTATAAATGGCGGAGAATTCAACTTTTGAAAACCGATGATGCCCTTAACCCCCATATTCCGGAAACCGCATTATTCAGCAAGCCCCAATTATGGACAATGTTGCGCCAGTTTGAAAATGTTATCGTGAAACCGTCCAACGGCCAGGGGGGTTATGGAATCGTTCAAGTTTCCAAGGAGGGGGAAATTTACCATATTCACAAGGATTCTTATAAGCGCAAATATTTGAACCGTGATACAGCCTATGCCAAAATCAGACAATTGACGCGCGGAAGAGCTTATATTATTCAGCAGCGGATCCCGCTTGCGCAAATTGCCGGCAGGCCTTTTGACGTACGAGTTATGGTTCAAAGAATGCCGGGTCAGAATTGGGTCGTTACCGGTAAATTAGCCAAGGTTGCGGGACCGGGTTTCATTGTCACCAATATGCACAGAAGCCGCGGAAAGATACTATCCGTAGGAACGGCGCTGTCGCGTTCAACGGTAAAGCATATCCCGCAGAAGACCATCGAAGCGGAGCTAGACCGTATTTCTCTGCTCACTGCCAAGGTTTTGGGAAACCGTTTTCCGGCAAAAAGAGTGTTTGGCATCGATATGGGAATTGACCTCAACGGGAAAGTTTGGATCATCGAATCCAATTTTGCCCCAAGCGTTTCCTTATTCAGACATTTACAGGACAAAAGCATGTATCACCGGATTCTCAGATTCCGAAAAGCTTCGTAATTTCCGTTGACACATGCTTTCATGCAAAAGCCTCCATGATACGCCGAAGCGCGCGTCATGCGTGGCTTCTTTTCCATTTCCACTGCTTGTACTGGTAATAGATAAAGCACCCGGCGCAAAATCCCGCCAGTGCGGCGGATGCAGCGGCTGCAACGATCAACGCGAATACGTAACCGATCATCTGCCAACCCGAAGCGAAGAAAGCAACCGAAACAGTGAGCAAAAAAACTGCAATCGAGTTGTTAAATCGCTGCAGCTCTACGGATTCAGTCCGCGCTCCCGGATGGTCTCCATGAAACAAACGGCCGATCCGAACGAACAGATTCCACCTGCCTCCACTGATTAAACCTACCGTTTGAATCAGCCAAAGTCCTGCAGTAATCCACGGCTGCTGAAACATCAACGACAGCAAAATCATGAACACAATTGCCGCCTGATTCGTGCGAACTAAAAAAATCGGAATTTCTTTCATCCTGAATCACCCACCCATTCATAATACCGACTAAATTAGTCGGTTTACTATAGTTTATTATAGGTGATTATTCCGACTTTTTCAATAGGGATTAAGAAAAGCTTCTATCGAAGCCTTTTCAAAGATTGTCACCGAGTCCTTTCCGATGCGGTAAAAAGGCATTTACACGTAAGGATTATTTTCCTTTTCAAACCCGATCGTCGTCTTCGGGCCGTGTCCCGGGTAAACTCGGACATGATCGCCTAAGGGAAAAAGAAGTTCATGGATGGAACGATACAGCTCCCGCGAACTGCCCCCCGGCAAATCGGTTCTGCCGACCGAATTATGGAACAGGACATCCCCGCTGAACAACCTGTCACCGTGAAGCAGGCTGACACTGCCCGGTGAATGCCCCGGCGTGTGGAGCACCTCGAAATCGACGCCCAGCAAACGAAGCCTCTGCCCGTGTCCGAGCTCGAATTCCGCGGGCGCGCTTGAAATCGGCGGTCCGATTTCCGGCCACATCAGGGAGCCGTTCAATTCCGGGCCGGTCAGCCAATCAGCCTCCAGGGGATGAAGATAAACCGGGCATCCCTTCATTTTTCGGATCTCGTCAACCCCTCCGATATGGTCGAAATGCGCATGGGTCAACACGATTGCTTCAATCTCTATGTCCTTGATGCGCTTGATCAGCATCTGCGGATTCATGCCAGGATCGATGATTATCCCTTTGTTTTCTTCAGGCTTCAGAATCAAATATGCGTTTGTGGCAAGCGGCCCCAACGGGAACATCTCCATCTGCAGCGCTTGCTTTTCACCGAATATATCAATAACGCCCGAGTTCAATTCGATTCCTCCCTCAACTTGAAGTGCGGGCCGGCATATAAAGACTTCAGCCGGCAGATTTGCTGTTGGCCTCAATCACCCGAAGAATCTTCCGGATTTCTTCGTCCGACAGCGTCTTTTTGGCTCGATGGGTTTTCAGGAAATGAACCAGCCGATCCAGTTTTACGGTCGCAAACGCCGGGCTGCTGCCGATCAACTCACAGCCCGGATGAGCAAAGCATAAAATGCCTACGACATCGCCCGCCAATCCGTTCTCTCTGACCAGTTCCTTTAATATGTATTCGTGGCGGTACATTTGGGCGGTCGGATCGTTCTTGGTCCCCCTCCCGCCATCCCGCTCGATTCCGGTTTCCGTAAAGGCAATTTGCCCGGACCAATACTTGGTTTCGATATGAAAAATTCCGTTCGGGCCGACCACGACGTGATCAAACTGCTGGCAGCTCCCGCCGGAGCAGATCATCTTCGAATTCAAAATCTTGTACTCGCTGCCGAGAAATTTCAACTGATGGGCGACGGCCTTTTCCCCCGATATGCCCGCCTGCTTGATGCCCTTCTTTTTATCCAAGACCGATTTAACGGCGAAATAAGCAGCCGCCAGCACTACCGCCCCGATTATGAAGGGCGGCGCCAACGGACCCGCCTTTTCATGAATGCTCTGCCAATTTTCGCCCAGCGTTTTGCCGAAATAAATAAACAGCACGCTCCAGGGAACGGTCGCCAGCAGCGTATAAAGACCGAATTTCAGCAGCGGCATTCTCGCCATCCCTGCAGGGACCGACACCGCCTGGCGCAGCACGGGAACAAATCTGGAGGTAAACACGATACCCGCTCCGTAGCGGTTGAACCAGCCTTCGGCAATATCCAGGTGTTTGGGCTTGATCAGCAAATACTTGCCGTACTTTTCCACGAAAGGCCTTCCGCCATACCGTCCGATCCAATAGAGGATCAGCTGCGCAATCATGATCCCCGCCGTTCCGTAGAGGACGGCTCCAATAAAGGTAATATTCCCTTGCGAGACCAGAAATCCTCCGTAGGAAAGGACGATTTCACTTGGAATGATCTCGACGGCCAATCCGAACATAATTCCCCAATATCCAAGATCGGCAATCACATTCAGCAGCTGATGTATGATATCCTGCATTCTTATTCCTACTTTCTCTCCAAATCCTTCTTTGACGTCCCATGCCATTTCATGGCACCAACAGGTGATGAAAATGGCAAGCTGAAGCGTCCTCGAAGAATTCACATTTAAATATTTTTTAGCGGAAAATGAATTTTCAAGATGGTTAACATCCCTATTCTATAATAATCAAATTCATGCCTTTCTGCAAAACTGCAAAACGCCTTGATCACGACTCCCTCCTTCCTTTGAAAACCGCCTGTCTCTGCCTGCCAATTTGCTGTCATGTCAAGACAAGCCCAAGCATATGCTAAATTTGAACAAACTGTCATGAGGTGGTCTAATGTCCAAAATTATTATTATCCAACGGAAGCACCTGCTAATGATCGCAACCATAGTACTGATCATGATCATTTTTTTGGAGTATGCCGCTCGGGAAAAAGGCGTTCCCGCGAATACTCAGGTCACCGGCGCGAGAATGATTCATATGGTGGCGGGAAAATTCGAGTCGGTAACGAAGGACGGAAAAATCATCGAGGCTTACCGTTGGGATCCCGGAACAATCCCCGTCAAAGAAGGGGAATTGGTCAAGCTCAGCATTTACGGTATCAACGGAGAAAGCCATCCGTTCGTGATCGAGGGATTAAACGTCAAAGGCGAAGTGAAAAAAGGGCAGGAGACAGTCGTCACGTTCACGGCAAGCAAAAAAGGAATTTACCGCATGATCTGCTTTGCCCATCCGGACATTGCCCATAACGGTCCGATGATCGCTTACATCGTGGTAAATTAATTTATTTTTTATTTATAAAGGCTGAATAAACCGGAAACTTGGAACAAACGCTGTGGCCTCGCGGCTTCTCCCGGCATAAAAATAATAGGGAGAGGAGTCGTGATGCAACATGGATACGTCAAAAGAGAAACATCAACGGGATGTTCCTTCCGCAAGAGAAGTCAGAAGAGCCTGCAACCGGGAATTGTTCCGGACGATGAAGCGGCTGAAAATCTGGATTCCGCCCGACCAAATCGTCAAAGCGGAGGAAATCTACTTCCACAAAGTGATCGGGAACCTCCCTTGGATTATAGAAAGCAGGAGCAACCGAAAAGCGCTTTCCGACTGGTGGGAGGAAAATGTCGCCCCGGAAATCGCCGAATTATGGAGCGTCGAGCTTCACGAACTGTCACGCGCATTCCGCGACGCTTTCGGCGGGTAAATCGGTTGCGCTTGCGACCGAAAACAACATAAACGGCCGCGCCTTCGGGCAGCAGCCGCTCAATTCAACATGAATGCTTCCGGATTCTTGTTCAGAATCCATCCTGTCATTCGGTCTTGGCTTCAAGCTTTTCTCGCAAGACCCTCATTTCCTGATCGATGATTTCCTGCTGCGCAGCATTCAGTGTTTCCCGGGACACGCCCGGCACATACGCTTGACGGGCCACCTCTGCTTCCGTCTCCATCCGGAAAATCTTCTCCTCTATGCGGTAGAAGTTCCGCGATGCGCTTCCCCCCTCAATCGTCTGTCCGCTGTAGCTCACTTGCGACATCTGTTTCTTCACCTTCGCCAACTGCACCCGGCTGGCCAGTTCGTTGCGCTTGTTGCGCATTTTATAAAACTCTTCCTTCATCTCGTGCAGCTGCGCTTTCAATTCCTCAGCCTGCGTCTGCGCCTGCTCATGCAGTCCCGCAAATTCCTCAGCCTTCTGCTCGAGATAAAGCTTCTCCTCCAGCGCCTTTCTCGCGATCGCCTCCCTGCCTTCCTTAAGCGCCGACATCGCCTGCAACGACCGCTCCTCCACGCTGCGGCGGGTTTCCTCCAACCGTTGGCCGATCCGCCGTTCATTGGCGATTTGTTTGGCGACCGTCACCTCCGCCTGAGCGATTTCCTCCTCCATATCCCGCAAGTACTGGTTCAACATCGCCACCGGTTCTTCCACTTTATCCAGCAAATCGTGAATCGATGCTTTCGTAAGATCTCCTATCCGTTTGAAAATTCCCATCTTCATTCTTCCCCTTTCTCTTGTTTCTCATATTGGGCCAACTTTGCTTTCAGCGCTTCGATTTCTTTCTCCATCGACTTTCTTTCCAAATCCTTCATGACTTCATCCAGATTCGATTCCGCCGCGTACTTCGGCTGTTGGGCATAAGCAGCACCGCCCATACCCATGGGGCCGTCGGCTTGGCTTACGCCGGACCAACCGTTATAGCGGGGTCCTCCGTATGCTCCGCCTCCCGGATATGCCCCTCCGCCAAAGCTCCCTCCGGCACCCGGATGCGTACCGGCGTACGGGCCGAACGGCTCCTTCGGGATCACCAGACCGGCCACGATGTACAGAAAGATAACTGCGCCCCCGGTGAAAAAAGCCGCTGCCGCCACAACCAGCCGCAGCAGCGTCGCATCGACGTTCAACTGCTCCGCGAGTCCACCGCACAAACCGAAGATCTTCTTATCCCGCTGCGAGCGATACAATCGTCTCATCAGACGCCGCCTCCTTCCTGCCGCAGCTTGCGTCTCAGACGCTCCAATTCCCCATCCAGCGCCTCTTTCAGCGCCGTTCCCGCATACATTGCAGCTTCGCGTCCCAACCGCCGCACATCTTCCAGCGACCGCGCTTCCAGCTCCATATCGGAGACGCGCTCCTCCATTCGCCTAAACAAGCTCTCAGCTGCACGGCCGCCCATTCCGCCTCGGTGCGCGTTCATCCGCTGCCGCAGACAGACCGATTCCAGCCGGGCCAGGTAATATTCGCGTTTGTTGCACACATCCTGATAGTCGGCCTTCAGCTGAGCCAACTGCAGGCTCAGTTGGTCTGCGGCGTCTTGCGCCTGTTCGTGCAATTCCTTGTACCGCTTGCTGTTTTCCTCATGCAGCAGCTTCTCCTGCAGCGCCAGACGGGCCAAATGATCCTCCCCGGCTTTGACGGCCAGCAGCGCCTGATTTTCTCTTTTTTCCTTCTGCTGTTCAGCCTGCAGAAATTGCTGCTTCAGATGAACCGCATGCCGCAGGCACTGTGCCGACAGCGCCTCGGTTTCGCGTATGTGATCCGCTTTTTCCAACAGATAGCCGTCGATCAGCCTTACCGGATCCTCCGAGCGTTCCAGCCAGTCGTTAAAATTCGCCAAAGTAATGTCCCGCATTCGTTTGATCATGCTCATGGTTCGGTTCATTCCTCCTTGCCTTCTCTCTGATTATTCCCAGCTTTTTTCTATATAAATTCCGTTGTTCTCTCCACGTCGATTTTTCAAGGCTGCTTCATATCCGGGACAGCTGCGGTTTCAATATACGCCCGGGCGCTTTTTGAATAAGGACGCACCGTAGACGATCAGCCCGATCCCCACCAGAAAGCCGATGATGCCCGCGAACTTGCCGATCAGCGCGAAACTGCCGACCGTCAGGATGAGCCAGCCCCAAAACCGGCTTCCGTTCCTGATGCCGAAATATCCCAAAGCCACCATCGCGATCGGGATCAAATATCCCATCAGCGGACCGAGGATGAATCCCAGCTTGCCGAGAATGATCAAAACGCCGAAAGCGATCAAGATCAGGGCAAGCCCGTTGCTTCCGTTCATTTTCATGTCTATCACCGCCTTTCGCTTTCAATCCATTGCCTTTCGCTTATGTCTTTATTGTAGCCGCAGCCGCCCGCAGCCAAAACGGCCCTTCGGCGGTTTTTGAACCTGGACTTTGGTCGGGAAGCTTGTCAAACCCTGGTTCCGGAGATTTTGCAAGCTATTAAAAATTTTAGCGGCAAAGAACATTCTTGTAGGTTTGGGCGCACCATTTCGGTTACAATAGGATACATGGGGCAAAATTGCAGATTTTGCAAATAGAACGGGGTGCGACATGATTTCATTTTATAAAAAATATTGGAGAACCGTATTCGATATCGGGCTCATAGTGCTGACCGTTTACTTGATTATGCTGGCCTTCAGCCATCTATGGAAAATAGCCGCACCGATCTTTCTGGCCGTTGTCATATTTTATATCATCGAGCCGCTGGCCAAATTTCTGCACCGGGGAAAAATCAAGAAGTCGTTCGCTTCCGCCGTCTCCATCCTTGTATTTGTCCTGATCGCGCTAGCTCTAGTGACCACGGCCGGGGTCATCTTCGTCGCTCAGATCAGCAACCTGATCGCCAAAATTCCGGTTTACAGCGAGATCCTCAAAAACCAGATCATCTTATTGACCGACATGCTCCAGGAAAAAATCAACACACTGCCGCCGGACATTACGACCAAGGTCGAAGAATACACCGGAAAAGCGACGGAACAAAGCGCCGTATTCATCACGTGGCTGTTGAGCAATCTGCTGACTTTTCTGACCTCGTTTTCGACATTTATCATCAATTTCAGCATTGGGGTGATTCTTGCCTATTTTTTGAGCGTTGAAATCGAGACATGGAACCGGATTGCCAAAACCAAAACGCCGAAAACGTTCAAAACCGCTTTTTATTTTCTCAAAGAAAACGTATTGAAGGGGCTTGTCAGCTATATCAAAGCCCAACTGAAACTGATCACCATTACGTTCATCATCGTGTTGGCCGGTTTGTTGGTTCTGAATGTAACCAATTCTTTCTCCATCGCCCTGCTTTCGGGTCTGTTCGATCTTCTGCCGCTGCTGGGTGTCTCCACGCTGTTTATACCTTGGATCATTTATCTGTTCATTGTCGGTCAAACGAAGCTCGGCATCTCGCTGTCTGTGCTTTTGGGTGTCATTCTCGCGACGCGGCAATTTCTCGAACCGAAAATTACCGGTGATTCTCTCGGCGTCTCCGCCTTTACGATGCTGTCGTTCATGATTATCTCTCTTTCGCTGTTCGGCGTGGCCGGTTTGATTCTATCCCCGATCCTGATCATTCTGATCAAATCGCTTTATGAACAAGGCTACCTGCAGCAGTGGATCCGCGTTCCCGAAGAGGAATACGACCCCTGAACCGTTGAATTTTGATTCCCTGACAATGAACAACCCCTTTTCGCATATGGTGTTTTATCGCATGATTTTACCCGCGGCACTTGATGGGCGAAATCATCCAGGCCATATGGGAGGAAACAATAGATGCATTGGATTTCCATCATTTTGATCGGCATCGCATCCAATCTTGACAACCTGGGAATCGGATTTTCTTTCGGAATGCGCGCCGTGACCATACCCTTCTTTTCAAATGCCGTAATCGCATGGTTTTCCATGGTTGCCACTTATTTGTCCGTTCTGTTCGGAAAATGGATCGGCCATTACATTGCTCCGGCAATCGCCAATGTCAGCGGAGGGATGCTCATCGTATTGATCGGCGTTCTAACGCTGCTGGCTCAATTCCATCAATCTTCCGGAAAACCGCAACAAGCTGCCCTCGGTTCTGCCGATTCCAAATCTCCCGACTCCCTCAATCGCGCATCGACCGACTCCGTCGAGGCAGCATCCAAGGACACCCCCGCTGTCCGCGAGGCTGCCCACCGGGAACGATCCGGAAATCATACGATTTCCGTCCGGGAAACCGTTACTCTCGGCTTGGCCCTTGCCATCAACAGCATGGCCAGCGGCTTTGGCGGGGGCATCAGCGGACTCTCCCCGATCTGGACATCCGTTTCCGTCGGCGCCTTCTCGCTGCTGACCGTGGCTTTCGGAGTTCATGCGGGGCAGCGCATCGCCGACTCCTGGCTGGGCAGATATTCAAACTTGATCGGCGGCCTGCTGCTGATCGCCATCGGCCTCTATGAGGCCATTGTTTAGACGAAATAAATTTGAATCCGTTCTGACAACTAAACGGAGACGCGAATAAACTCGCGTCTCCATACATTTGCCATTATATTAATTCATGTGGGAACCCCATTTTGTATTCGTGTCACTACCATTCTGCCAAGGAAAGGCTTCTTTTGGTTTAAGAAAAAAGGGGCTGTTCCATCCGTCTGGTGTCGTTCATCCAGTCGAGCTCCCGGGCACAGGGCTTCGTATCTGGTGGAGGAACCCCAGCGTTTGCCTTTGAATTTGGATGAACACCTTAGCGATTCATTCCAAGCATCCAAATTCAACAGCAACCGGAACCAGATACGAACCCGAATAGTCGGACCATTCTCGACTATTTTTTTACGACACACTTTCTTCTTGGAAGCCCCTTCTCATTCGTCGGGGACAACCTAATTCCGATAACCGACTTCCTGTGAAATTTTCAAACCGGTCGCTTTCATCAACTCGATCAGCTGGACCTTTCTTTCGTCGGACATGCGGACCGTCGGACCCGATATGCTGACGGATGCGATCACCTGCTTGCGATGATTGAAAATCGGCACGGCCACGCACTGGATTCCCAGTTCATTCTCTTCGTCGTCAAAAGCGTATCCTTCTCGCCTCACACTTTCCAACTCCCGGATATAAACCTCTTTATCCGTGATCGTTTTCTCGGTATGCGGGTCCATTCCATTCTTGTCCAGGAGCACCTCCACTTCATCCTCCGGAAG
This sequence comes from Ferviditalea candida, assembly GCF_035282765.1. Lineage (GTDB taxonomy): Bacteria > Bacillota > Bacilli > Paenibacillales > KCTC-25726 > Ferviditalea > Ferviditalea candida. The sequence goes on from NZ_JAYJLD010000014.1 coordinate 29,078, forward strand.
AAAGGCCAGGATCGCTTTGCCGACGCCGGTGCAGTGAACGGGCGCGCGCCTTCCCACCTTGGAGTGCATGCGCAGGGTTTCGTTGCCTTCCAGCTTTTCGATATACACCACTTCCCCGTTATCGAACAGAGCAAGATGAATGACTTCGTTCGTCTCCTCCTCCAGATCGATCAAAAACGGGTAGGCCTGCTTTCGCAAATCGATCGTGTCGATCAGATTGTTCGCCAGCTCCAATAAAGCGAAGCCGAGCCGGTACTTTCCGGTGGCCTGGTCCTGCTCGACCAAATGGTGCTTCATCAACGTTGCCAATATTTTGTAAACAGAGCTTTTATTGATATCGACCTGCTTGGAAAGCTCGGTGACCCCGCAGCCTTCCCGGTATCCGCCGACGATTTTCAGGATTTGCATCGCCCGGTCAACCGACTTTACCGTTAATTCTTGCTCCATCATCCCATCCTCCCCGGCATCTGCTCTCTTTCATTATACATCAGCCGGTCAAGGAGCGGCGGCCGCGGCTTGCTTTACTTCGACACAGCGTGAAGGAGAAGGGAACATTTTGTCGGGATTGCACAGGTTTTCCGGATTGAAAACATCGCGAACCGCCAGTTGCAGCGCAATCTCCTCTTCGCTGAAGACATAGCGCATTTCTTCCTTTTTTTCAATGCCGACCCCGTGCTCCCCGGTAATCGTGCCGCCTACATCCGCGCAAGCCTTCAGCACCTCGGAGCCCGCTTTGATCGCCTTGTCGGTTTCGCCGGGCACCCGGGCATCGAACAGGACCAACGGGTGAAGGTTGCCGTCCCCGGCATGGAACACATTCGCAATCCGCAGCCCGTAATGATTGCTGATGTCCGCGATTTTGGCCAGCACCTCGGGCAGCTTGCTGCGCGGAATCACGCCATCCTGCACAATATAATCGGCGGACAAGGTGCCCATTGCGCCGAAGGCCTGCTTGCGGTTGTTCCACCAGCGGGTTCTTTCCGCCTCGCTGGACGCCGCTCTGACCTCCCGCACGTTCCTCTTTTCGCAGATCGCGATGATTTGCTCCGCCTGCTCCTCGATCCCCGCTGCAATGCCGTCGACTTCGATGAGCAGAACCGCTCCCAGATCCTTCGGATAGCCGACAGGATAATTCCCTCTTTCCACGCCTTCGATCGCCGTTTGATCCATCATTTCCAAGGCGGCCGGAATGATTCCCGCGGAGATGATGTCGGAAACCGCATGGCTGGCGTCCTCCACCCGATCGAACAACGCTCCGACCGTTTTCAGCGCTTCGGGCTTTTTCAGCACTCTGACGGTGATTTCCGTGACGATGCCCAGCGTCCCTTCCGATCCCGTAATCAGTCCGATCAAATCGTAACCGGGCACATCGGGAACGCCGCCCAGCTCAAGAATTTCGCCGTCCGGAAGCACCATTTGCAGGCCGAGCACGTGATTCGTGGTTACCCCGTATTTGAGGCAGTGCGCGCCTCCCGCGTTCTCCCCGATATTGCCGCCGATCGTGCAGGACCGTTGGCTGGAAGGATCGGGCGCATAATAATAGCCTTTTTCCGCTATGGAATTGCTCAGCTTCAAATTGATATAGCCCGGCTGAACCACAGCCCGCCGGTTGGGCAAATCTATCTTCAGCAGCTTCTTCATCCGCACCAGGCTGATCAACACTTCACCGCCGATGGGGATTGCTCCCCCGCTGAGGCCGGTCCCCGCCCCTCTGGGGATAAAAGGGATCTTGCGCGAATACAGAAGCTTCACCACCCGCGAGACCTCCTCCGTGCTCGAAGGGAATACGACCGCACGCGGCTTGGCCTTGTGAATGACATACCCGTCGCATTCATAAGCAACCAGATCCTCATGTTTGTACAATACGCTGCCCGGACCGGTTATCGAAAGCAAATCCCCGATGAGCGGATCGCGTCCGGCTGCTTCCTGCTCTTGCAGTCTATTGCTGAACATCGCTACTCCCCCGTCTCATTCTGGTATGCCCAGTCCAACAGTTGAACCGTGTGGACCACTTTTTCCTTGCGGTGATGCTGATGAACGCCAAGCGCGATCTGCATCATGCAGCCCGGATTGCCCATAGTGATCAGCTCGGCCCCCTCGGGGATATCGTCCATTTTGCGATCCAGCAGCTTGGACGCCATCTCCGGATGGGTGATGTTGTAGATCCCCGCACTGCCGCAGCAGCGGTCGGCATCGGGCAGCTCCACCAAACGGATCCCCGGAATGTCCTTCAGCAGCTCCCGCGGCTCGCTGCGGACTCCCTGCCCATGCGCCAAATGGCAGGCGTCATGATAGGTAATCGTCTTGTCCACCCTGCCCTTAGGCTTGATGTAGCCGTTCTGGTGCAGGAACTTGGAGACGTCGATGACTTTCGCCGAAAATTCGGCTGCTTTGTCCCGATATTCCGGGTCCTCATGCAGCAGCTCACCGTATTCTTTCATCGCGGCCCCGCAGCCCGCGGCATTGACAACCACCGCATCCACATCGGCATTCAAAAATGCGTCGATATTTTGCCTTGCCAGCGCCTTGCCCTGTTCCCGGTCGCCCGCATGCAACTGCAGCGCGCCGCAGCATCTTTGCTCCCGGGGCAAATGAACCTCATAGCCGTTGCGCGTCAGCACCCGAATCGTCGACTCGTTGACATCGCTGAATGCCAAATCCATCACGCAGCCGGTCAGCATGGCGACTTTTTGGCGGGTTTCCCCTTGAGCCGGTACGACCTCCGGGTATTTTTTCAGCACCGGTGTTTGGACATCCGGCAGCACGGCCTCCATCCCTTTCAGGTGCTTCGGAAGCACATTCAGCACACCGGTTTTTCTCGCCACCGTACGCAAGCCGGATTTTTGATAAAACCGGGTCAGCTTGCCCACAGCATGCAGCCGCGATGGATGCGGGAAAATCCCGCGAAGGAACAGGCGGTTGATGGCGCCCTTCCAGCCCGTAAGCGGCATCGCTTGACGAACCTGCCCCCGTGCCTCCTCGATCAGCGAGCCGACCTGCACATTGGCCGGACAGGCGGTTTCACACGCGCGGCAATCCAGGCATTGGAACACCGGATCGGCAAACGCTTCATTGACGGCGAGCTTTCCTTCCGCCACGGACTTGATCAAATGCACTCTTCCCCGCGGCGAATGCTGCTCCAAGCCCGTTTCCTGATAGGTCGGACAGGCTTCGAGACACATCCCGCAGTGCACGCAAACCGAAAATTTATCTTCGTTCGGAGGATCCGGCCACAAATAATTGCCCAATTTTCCGTTTCCCATGATCAAATTCCTCCCGCAAATCTTCCCGGATTCAGGATTTTTTTCGGATCGGCATGCTCCTTGATGCCTTCCATCAAACGCCGGACAGCCGGATTCGTTCCGCCCCAGACGTCGATTTTTTGTCTTGCCGCCAGCGGAGCCTTCTCCACCGCCACATAACCGGCGGCTTCGGACAGCTTCCGCCGCATCGCTTCCAGCAATCCGAACGCCTTGCCTTCATCGGCCTCCTGAAGATGGAAATGCGAGATGCCCGTACCTGTTCCGCCATGCGCGTAAAGCTTGATTCCTCTTGCCTGCGCTTCCCGTTCGACAAATTCCACAAGCGGCGCCGTATCCGTCAGCAGGCTTCCGGCCTTGAACGAAAACCGGATCGCTTCTCCATCCGCTGAGCCTTCGAGGTCCGCAAGGCGCCTCCACCAAGCGGAAGCGTCGCTGTCCCGCAGCGATGCGGCTTCCTTCAGGCCGCCGGCATTCGCTCTCACCCACTGCTCCTGGGCGGCAACCGCTTTCTCCACATCCTCAAAGCCAACCGCCAAGGCAAAGCAAGAGCTCCCTCCCAAGTACGCGTTCAAGGCGGGATTGAGCATTTCCAGGGCGACAGGCTCCATCATCGAATCCATGATCCGCTGCGAGAAATCCGCAATCTCCCCAGCCGATCCCTCAAGCAGCATCAGACCTTCGCACTGCGGAATCGGTTTCAATTTGAAGTTGATCTCCGTGATGACGCCCAATGTGCCCATCGAACCGACATACAGCTTGTTCATATCATAGCCCGCAACGTTCTTTACCACTTTGGAGCCGGAGCGAAGCACTTGGCCGTCGGGATAAGCCACCCGCATGCCGATGACCAAATCACGCGCCGAGCCGTAGCGCAGACGCTTCGGTCCGCTTGTGTTGGCGGCGATGATGCCGCCGATGGTTGAGGTTTCCGACAGCGGAGCATCGATCGCCAAAAATTGACCGACCGGAGCGATTTGCTTTTGAATTTCGGCCAGCGTCGTGCCCGGCCTCACGGTCAGCACGAGGTCGCCCGCCGAATGCTCGACGATTCCTTTCATTCGGGCGAGCGAAAGCACGATATCCGCTTCCCCGAGAATGCCTCCGAGTCCCCGTTTCGTCCCCCCGCCCTCGGGGATGACAGTCAACGAATGGTCATTGGCAAATTTGAGCACTTGACTGACTTCCGATTCGTTGTCCGGATAGACCTTCAGGCGTCCCGCATTTCCGTAGATTTGCCTGCCCGGGTCCGTCTGATCGCTGCTTTCCTGCGAGATCTTATCCGTTCCCTGCAGGATGTCAGCCAGCCGCTCCGCCGCTTCCAAGATGCCGGACTTTGCTGATGCAGCCATGATTCGCCTCTCCTTTCAATATGTCTGTCCGTCGCACAGACTCTTGATATAACTTCATTTTAGTCCAAAGCTTCATAACCCAACAAGGTCAAAAATTCGGAAAATTCATCGTTCTTCGTCAAATGGCTGAACAGCTCGCTCGCCTGCTGGAACTTTCCGGAAGCATACCGCTTTTCTCCAACCATCGCCTTGATCTTTTCCAATTCCTCGGCCAAAAACTGATCGAACATTTCAAGCGTAACCTTTCTGCCGTCAGACAGAATTCCCTTCGGATGGTGAACCCATTGCCACACCTGGGCTCTGGATATTTCAGCCGTAGCGGCATCCTCCATCAGATTGAAGATCGGAACCGCCCCTTGCCCGTTAAGCCAGGCTTCCATATACTGAATGCCCACGTTGATATTCATGCGAAGTCCCTCTTCCGTAATCTCGCCCTGAGGCACTTCAAGCAAATCGCGGGCCGTAATATTCACGTCCAGCTGCTTGTCGATCTGGTTCGGAGTCGGCATGATCTCATTGAATACTTCCATGGCCACGGGAACCAGCGCCGGGTGAGCCACCCAAGTGCCGTCATGGCCGTCCGTCGCTTCGCGCAGCTTGTCGGCGCGCACTTTTTTCATGGCCTCTTCGTTGGCTGCGGGATCGTTCTTGACCGGAATTTGCGCGGCCATACCGCCCATTGCAGGAGCCTTGCGGCGGTGGCAGGTTTGGATGACCAGCAGCGAGTACGAACGCATGAACGGAGTTGTCATGGTGACAACCGAACGGTCCGGCAAAATCACTTCGGGCAATTTGATGAATTTTTTGATGTAGCTGAAAATGTAGTCCCATCTTCCGCAGTTCAGTCCGGCGGAATGCTCGCGAAGCTCATACAGGATCTCATTCAATTCAAATGTCGCCAAAATCGTCTCGATCAGCACCGTCGCCTTGATCGTGCCGGTGGGAACGCCCAGCTCGCTCTGCGCGCGCAGGAATACGTCATTCCAGAGGCGGGCCTCCAGATGGCTTTCCATTTTGGGAAGATAGAAATAAGGCCCGGAGCCGTTTGCCATCAATGCTTTGGCATTATGGAAGAAATAAAGGCCGAAATCAAACAGGCTGCCCGACATCGGTTTGCCGTCGACCAGCATATGCTTTTCCGCCAGGTGCCAGCCCCGCGGCCGCACAAACAGCGTGGCGATTTGATCATTGAGCCGGTATTGTTTGCCGTTCTCGTTCGTGTATGTAATGGTCCGTCTCACGGCATCACGCAAATTGATGTGGCCCTCGATATTGTTGTTCCAGGTCGGAGAGTTGGCGTCCTCGAAGTCCGCCATAAATACCTTGGCGCCGGAATTGAGCGCATTGATGATCATTTTGCGGTCGACCGGACCCGTGATTTCCACTCTTCGATCAAGCAGATCCTCAGGCAGCGGAGCGATTGTCCAGTCTCCTTTGCGAATCGCTTCGGTTTCCGGCAGAAAATCGGGCATAATCCCTTGGTCGATCTTCTTTTGCCGCTCTTTTCTGTTTTGCAGGAGCTGTTCACGCCTTCCGTTAAATTCCCGCTGCAGCATGGCGACAAACGATAGCGCCTCCGGCGTCAAAATCTCCGCAAATTCCGGCGTAACCTCTCCCGTAAGCTGAACTCCTTCAGGCAGTCCTGCCATATGATTGCTCATAAAATGCTCATCCTTTCAGTTGATTTTATTTTGTTTCCTATTAAGAAACGTCGTTTCTAATAATTTAATTATATTATTTTTTATATGTGTTTTCAATGAAAAAATCACAAAAAGGGCGCCCGATTTGACGAATGCTCTCTTTACATCCGAATATCTTCTTCCGTCGCTCTTGAAACCAGGAAAAGGAGATTAGAAATTGCGGTATTTTCCCGGTTTCAAAGACGTTCGCCAAGTCTCTACAGAAGATACCCCCCAACCCCATGGATCTTCATTCCCATGATTACGGGGTTTCTCGACAGCCTAAAAGTAACGAACATACAGCGGCAACAAATTTGCACATCATCCACGATCAAAATGAAAAATACCAATAAAGCGGAATGACCAGCACCGAGGTAACCACGGCGTTAAGCCCCATGCTGAATCCGGCAATGCCGCCCTGCAGCTCCGATTCTCCGATGACGCGCGCCGTGCCGATTCCATGTGCCGCCGTGCCCATCGCCGTACCGACGGCAATATCGCTGCCAATCCCGATTTTGCGCAGCAGCGGCGGTCCAATCATACTGCCGAGCAATCCGGTCAGCACGGTAAGTACGGCCCCCAGCCCGGGAATCCCGCCCAGCCGGTTGACAATTTCCATCGATACCGGTGTGGTCGCCGATTTCGGCAGCATCGATAGAATAATCTCCCGAGACCCGTGCAGCGCCCAAGTCATCACCCCCGCGCCGACCAAACCGCTCAGGGATCCGGTGGCCAATCCGGTGAGAATGGCCCGCAGGTGTTTGCGCAGGTTCCCCCGCATGCTTGTAAATCGGAATGCCCAAAGCGACCGTAGCCGGTCCGAGCAGATATTCGAGCAGCCCTCCGCCCAGCTGGTACGTTCCATAATGCACTCCCGACGCATAGAGCAGCAGAATCAACGCAGACGACAGGACGAGCAGCGGATGGAGCGCCTTCCATCTCCGCTGAAGCCGAGCAGCGTGCCGCCGATTAATCCTCCCGCGAAGACTCCATTATGGACAAACACCGGAAAAATTGTTTGCTATTAAGAAACATCGTTTCTTATTTATAATTCTATAACTTTTTATATGCCGTTTCAATGAAAAATAACACAAAAAACCGCCCGATTTAGCGGACGGTTTTTTGACGCCTTTTCTGATGCGGGCCGGTGAAGACCGCATTGATTATGCGCCGGATTCACTTTATGCTCCGGATTCACTTTGTTCCAGCTTGTTCAGTCTCTCCTTCAGCTTGGAAATCACGGCGTTTTTGATTTCCAATCGGATTTGCTCCGGCGTTTTGCCGGTTGTATCGATGCCCAGCTTGGCGGCTGCCTTGTTCAGACGGTCGATCCGCTGCGATTCCAACGCTTGCTTGACCGCTGCCCGCACCTGCTCAACCGTCATTCCGTCGGTGTTGATCCCCAGCTGGGAAGCCTTGGCATAAAGCTTCTCCTGCAGCTTGGCTTTGACTTCACTCTTCAGCTGGTCGAAGGTCTTGCCCGCAGTATCGATGCCGAGCTTTTCCGCCTGCGCCTGTAAAGCGTTCATGCGCTTCGACTGCCAGTAATCGCGAATCGCTTGTCTGAGCTCCTTGGCCGATTTGCCTTCGGTCGCAATCCCGAGCTTCTGCGCTTCCTGAATCACGATGTCATTCCAGGATTGCTGAACCTGCTTCAGCTCAGCACGCCACTGCTTCCAGGCTTGAGCGTCCTGCGCTTGTCCGAAGCCTGCCGTGCCCGAGCCGGGGTTGCTTGCAGCTTCGGCAAATGCCGACGCGGCGGAGAATAACAAAGTGCCTGCCATAACGATACCGATGAGCTTTTTGTACAACACGCATCTCTCCTTTGGAATGGATATTTTCCCTTACAAGCCCATCTTAGAACGAAAATGTGTCATAAATTGGTCATCGGCGGCAAATCCACATGAAAAATCGTCCCATCCCCGACACGGGACTGTACGCTCAACGTTCCTCCATGTGCTTCAACGATATATTTGCTGATCGTCAAACCCAGTCCGGCTCCGGATTTGCCCCGGCTCTCGTCCGCCTTATAAAAGCGTTCGAAGATATGGGGAAGCTTCTCGGACGGAATGCCTTCCCCCTGATCCCAAACGGAAATCTTTACCCCCCCGAGGGAGGATCGCCGCAGCGTGACACCCGTCTCCGCATCGGCCCGAGTATGATTCAGGGCGTTGTCCAGCAAATTCACCAGCACCTGCTTCAAGCGGTCGGCATCTGCCCGAATCATAACCCCATCCTCAATATCGCTGCGGAAGACAGCGCCTTTTTCCCGGGCTTTGGCGTTCATCTGCGTGACGGTCTGCTGCAGCAGCCCGGTAAGATCTATATCCGCAAACCGCATTTTGATCTGCTTCGCTTCAAAGGAGGAAAGCTCCAGCAGATCGTCGATCAGCTTGCTCAACCGTTTGGTTTCATCCAGCGAAATCCGGATGAACTGTTTTTCCTCGGAACGCTCCACCACTCCGTCTATGATACCCTGCAGCGAAGCGCGGATCGTCGTCACCGGGGTGCGCAGCTCATGCGAGATTTCCGAGATGAACCGCCTTCTTCGCTGCTCCACCTGCTCCAGCTGGCCTGCCATGTGATTCAGGGAACGCGCCAGTTCCGCGACCTCGTCCTTGCCCTTGACCGGCACCCGATGTCTGAAATCACCGCCGGATAAAGCCTTCGCCGAGCGGCTCATCAGAATGATGGGGCGGATAAAACGGCGTGAAACCACGTACAGCAGAAGAACTGCCGGCACGGCCACCAGCAGGGAGGCGAGCACAATCATCCGGTTGATCTCACTGACAACGCCCTCGATATTGCGCAGAGGCGTATAAAGAAAAATCCCTCCGGCAATCTGCCCGTTCCATTGAAGCGGAAGTCCCACGATCAGCATCTCCCTGCGGTCGTTTTTCCGGAACGGGCTTTTCACCGTCACCTCTTCTCCCTCCAGCACCCGGTTCACCCATTCCTTCCATTCCGGCTCCTCCCCGAACGGAAACCATTGACCGCTGGTCTTCACCATTCGCTTCCGAATCACGGATACCCGGACGTTCGAGCTCTTTTCCAGCAGCTTCACCTGTCTGTTGAAATCCTTCGCCTCAAGTTGTCCCGAGGCCATCTCCGCGCTCCATTCGCTGATCTGGGCAGCTTTGTCCTGCAGCAGCTTTTCCGTTTTCAGATATGTGCCGCGCTCCATGAAATAACTGATTGTGCCTGAAATCGCGGCAATCGTGACGACGGCGACAAGAATATAAGCGCTCAGCATTTTGCGAAAAAAAGATTTCGTCATGTCGCAGACACCTCAAATTTGTAGCCGACGCCCCAGATCGTCCGGATCCTCCAAGCGGAACCGCTTCCGGAAGCATCCGCCAGCTTGTGCCTGAGCCGTTTGACATACAGATCGACCACCCGGTCCTCCCCGTCAAAATCCCAGCCCCATACTTTGGTGATCAAGTCCTCCCGGGAGAACACCTGGTTGGGATGTTTCGCCAAAAACAGCAGCAGCTCGAACTCTCTGCGCGGCAAATTGACGGGCTCGCCCCGCAAATAGACCTGATAGGCGGTTTCATCAATCCTCAAAGTGCCGTATTTACGGACCCCTCCGTTCCTTTCCGGAACCGACCTCGGAAGCATGCGGCGCAGCACGGATTCCGTTCTGGCCACCAGCTCGTTCGGATCGAACGGCTTGACCATATAATCATCCGCGCCCAGCTGAAGACCGCCGATCCGGTCGCCGACTTCCCCTTTGGCCGTCAGCATGATGATCGGCACATCGGACGTTTCGCGGATTGTATGGCAAATCGACCGTCCGTCCAGTCCCGGCAGCATCAAATCCAGCACGATCAGATCATGACGGCCCCGTTCATACGCGCCGACCGCCTGCAGCCCGTCGTAAACGGTTTCCACTTCATATCCGTGCTTCTCCAGATACAATTTGGTGATCTTGCAAATATGCACGTCATCATCCACGACCAAAATTTTTTTCATGACCGGCTCTCCCCCGAATCAGGATCACTGAAAATACCAATGAAAATATCAATACAGCGGTATGGCTTTCTCGGTTGTTATGAGAAAATTTCCATTCTTATGATATATTAATATCTAAAGTTAACGGATAACAAGAGGTGAAAAGGACATGCATCTTGTCACTGCGGAACAAATGCGCAGGCTTGACCGCCATACCATCGACGCAATCGGCATTCCGGCAGCCGTCCTGATGGAGAACGCGGGAAGAGAAGCGGCCCTGCAGGCGCTCGATATGAGCCGGAGTATGCGGCGAATCGGGAAGACGGGCACAAGCGGAGACCAACCCGCGAGCGTCCGCTGGCTGGTTTTGGCCGGAAAGGGCAATAACGGCGGGGACGGTCTGGCTGCCGCGCGCCATCTGCTCGAAGCGGGTATAGAGGCAGAGGTTGTGTATGCGGAAGCTCCCGAAGCTTTGACGGGAGACGCCCTGCTGCAGAAAAAAATCGCCGAAAATTTAGGCATCCGCCTGATTGTCTATACACCGGGAAGCTTGAATTGGAAGGCTTATGACGCGGTTATGGACACGCTGTTCGGCACCGGTACCCAGGGCGCTCCGCGCGAGCCGTACGCCTCGCTGATAAGGGAGGCTAACGGCAGCGGGCTGCCGATTCTCGCGGTGGATGTGCCGAGCGGGCTGAATGCCGATACGGGGGAGGCTTATGATCCGTGCATCCGCGCGGTGCGGACCGTGACGCTGGCGTTCATGAAGCGCGGGCTGGCGACCGGACCGGGGGCGGAATACGCAGGAGAGGTGCGAGTTGCGCCCATCGGCATTCCGCGGGTATTGGCGGAGCAGTTCGGCGTCGATGCCTTTCTGCTGCATGAGGGGCTGTTCCGGGAAGGCTTCGGCATCGATCCGACACTGCCGCGGAACGCCGACACCCATAAGGGGACATACGGCCATGTGCTGATCGCCGCCGGATCGCGCCCGATGGGCGGAGCCGGCCTGATGAGCTCGAAGGCCGCGCTGAGAGCCGGCTGCGGGCTGGTCACCTGGGCGCTGCCGGACCGGTTGGCCGACACGCTCGCCGGGCGTCTGCCAGAGGCGATGCTGGCCGGCATGCCGGACCGAGGGACCGGTCTTTGGACCGCGGACACCGCGGATCGGCTGCTGGAGCTGGCCGCAGGCAAGGATGCGCTGGTGATCGGCCCCGGACTGGGCCGGTTCCCGCAGGACAGCGGCTGGCTGCGCGCCGTCTGGGAGGGCGCGAACGTGCCGCTGGTCGTCGACGCCGATGCGCTGAACATAATCGCCGATGCCGGAGACTTCGCTTCCTGGAAGCGAACAACGCGGCCGGTGATCGTTACGCCGCATCCCGGCGAGATGGCGCGCCTGGCGGGCGTCGCCATCGGCGACGTGCAGCGCGACCGCATCGGCACGGCCCGCCGCTATGCCCTTCAGCACGGCCTAACGGTCGTGCTAAAGGGAGCCGGCACCGTGGTCGCCGCCCCGGACGGGATCGTGTACGTGAACACGACCGGCAACCCGGGGATGGCGACGGGCGGAGCCGGCGATGTGCTGGCAGGCGTGCTCGGCAGCCTGCTGGCGCAGGGACTGGACGCCGCGGCCGCAGCGGCGCTCGGCGTGTACCTGCACGGCGCGGCGGGCGACCGCGCCGCGGCCAAACGGCAAACCCCGGCGTCGCTGATCGCCGGGGATATCATTGAAGAGCTGTGAGAAAACCTCTATCGAGGCCTTTTCAGTGATGAGCGACCGCGTCCAGCGGAAGGTTTTATCGCCAATCGGAAAGCTCGTTTTCAATCCCGAAAACTTATACTTTCTGATGTGGTAAAAAACCGGATAATCCTTATCCGAAAAAACGCGGGAACTCCGGCGGCATGACCGGCGTTTTCCGTTGGTTTGATTGATCACAGGCCGCAGTCTGCTCTTCCGGGCACCTGCTTCCGACTCCATGCTTGCGATCGGCTTCCGATCAGCTTCTGATCACCTGCTTCCGATCCACTGCAACCGGTTTCCGGCGCAAGCCCGCCCTGCGGGAATAGTATTTATCGGCCAGCGCTCCGAAAAAGGAAGCAAGCATCTGCTGAAACAGCATGCCGATGACGACCGGGATCGCCGCAGGGGGCGAAAAATACGCAACGGCCAGCACTGCGCCTCCGCTGATGTTCCGCATCCCGCCGTTAAACATCATCGATACGCTGATGTCCCTTTCCCACTTCAACAGTCTGGAAATCCCCCAACCGAGCGCATAGCCGACAGCCGCCATGATTACCACAAGAAGTGCAATGGAAATCAATTTTCCGGTAATGTGGGTCAAATACGGGGCGACAACCGCGCCGTTGATCCCGACCACAACGCCGACGGCGATTTTGGAAAAAGGCGCGAGCTTCGCCCCCAATGATTGTTTGATTCCGCCGCGCGTCAATTGATTGAGCATCATGCCGGCAAGCGAAGGCAGCGCAATCATCCACAGCAGTCCTTTCATGATGTTCAGCACATCGATATGCACATGCGTTCCGACCAGCAGAAGCAAACTGGAAGGCACTACGAACGGTGAAAGTAACGTGTCGATCAGAATAATCGACAGAGAAAGCGGGATACTTCCTTTATAGATGGAAACCCAGATAAAGCTGGTGATTCCGGTAGGAATGACCATCCCAAGCACCAAGCCGGTAATCGTATAGGCGTCTCCATGAAACAGCGAACTGGCCGCTCCCCATGCCAACAACGGCATCAGTACATGCAAAATGATTAAAACGGCGAAAATGGGCAGCGGATGGGAAACGACCTCGCGAAATTCCCGAAAGCCGGTGCTCAAGCTTCCGGAAAACGTCATAAAAGCGAACAACCAGGGCACAAGAAAAGCATATGGAGACAGAACGTCTCCCAGCAGCACGCCGGCCACAACACTAAACGGGGTAATAAAGGGCATCAATTTTTCCAGTCTTTGGTTTAATTTCTGCAGCATGTCGACTACACTCCATTTTTCATTCTATGGAACCTGATTTCTATCTTAAAATTCTCTTCCACTAAAAAATCAATTCAATGTTCTCCATGTTAGCATAACGAAACTTGGCTGAACAGCGGTTTTTGCCGGAAACACCGGAAACATTGGCCCGAAGCAGGCGACTCCATCAAGCGGCATCCGGCGATCCGGATCGGTTTGACTCGCAGTCACCAGTTCTCCGGCGAGCAGTAAGACGCGCACCTCTTCAGGCGCGCGTTTATTGAAAAAATATACAGTTGTCTGTGATTTTTATCAATATTCTTCGATTTTGTTTTTGCTATAATCGGTTTAAATTAAAGAAAAGGAATGATCTGCCATGGTATTCTCGAAAATTTTGGTTGCTTACGACGGCTCGCCAGCCGCGGACAAAGCTCTGGAAACAGCTGTCGAACTGGCCAAGCTGAATCGTGAAATCCGGATTGAAGCGCTGCATGTGGCCAAGTTCCCTATTCTGATTATCGGTGAGGGGTATATTTCCGTCACGCCCGACATGCAGCAAAAATTTCAGGAGGAAGCGGAAAAAATTGCCGATCGCGCGCGTGCCAAGCTGGAAGCGGCGGGCGCCAACCATTCCGTACAAATGTTGGAGGGCGAGCCCGCAAGCATGATTGCCGAATACGCCCGGCAAAACGGATTCGATCTGATCCTGATCGGAAGCAGAGGCATGAGCGAGCTGAAGGAACTGTTCCTGGGCAGCGTCAGCCATAATGTCGTGCAGCATTCCCGGATTCCCGTGCTGGTGGTCAAATAATGAAACCGCCATGCCTGCGATACGGCAGTTATTGAATTCGAATTGTCCAGAGGTCATAAGCGTTCCACGACCGTCGCCACTCCTTGCCCGCCTCCGATGCACAATGTGGCCAGCCCGTATCGCGCCCCGCGCCGCCCCATCTCATGCAGCAGCGTGACCAGAATGCGCGCGCCGCTGGCCCCGATCGGATGGCCCAAGGCAAGCGCCCCGCCGTTGACGTTGACGATCTACGGATTCATTCCGAGTTCCAGGATGACCGCCAGCACAGCCGCTCCGTCATTGATCCCGGAAGCTTTGCCCGCCGTTACCCGTCCGCCGCTTTGAAACGCCGGACGCAGCTTGGCCAGCGCCCCTGCGTCCGTATCCGGGCGGGGGTATTCATCCCTGTCGAACAGCAGCGTCTCCCCTTTGCGTTGGGGAATCTCAACCGGGACAATTTCGTCCCGGAATTTGCCCGAGCTAATGGCGGCAGCGTCTTTCTGCTGACTGTCCAGCGTGAAGGCATCCAATTCCTCCCGGCTGAGCCCGTACCTCTCGCACAAATTTTCCGCCGTAATGCCCATGTTGCAATCGTTGGCCGGAGCCGCACACCTTGTTCACGGTGAACGAGGGCACGCCTACGGGAATACCCGCGCCCACGGCAGCTTGTCTGGCGGGATTATGCCCGATCCCCGACTGCAGCACATTGCCCATGATCACCTCTTCGACCTGATCGGCCGCCAATTCCTCACTTTCTATTGCTGCGCGGATTGCAATCTCTCCCAGCCGGACTGCCGGAACGTCCCTCAAACTGCCGTTAAATGATCCGATCGCCGTTCGAACGGCGCTTACAATGACCGCTTCTCCAATTTTCTTTGCATATTCAAGACTTTTCACAGTGATTCGCGAATAGCGGGCGAAGCCGATTCCGACCACCGTGTCCCCGGGACCGAATCGATTGATCAAATCGATCGTTCTCGGTTCGCCGAACAAAAGAACGACCTCCTTATTCAACTGGTTCATGTAAAATTCGAGAAAAAGCCCGAGCGCCAGCGTTCTTCTCGAACAGATCAGTCCCGTTCGGCCGGAACCCATCAATTTTTCAACCACTTGTTCGAAGACTTTCAAATCGATGTTCTCCATCATCATCCGGATATTTTGTAGGCTCTGCTTGTCATTTTTTATACGCTGATGAGCGGACGGACGCCGATGAGGGCGGCATTCATAGCAATTGTGACCGCATTATCGGTAAGCTTTGTACGCAAAAATACTTGTCTTACAATATTCAAGCCTTGGGAACGAATCGCGCTCTTTGCGGGCGGACTCATCCTTGTCTCCCCGTATAATCTGCTAGGCTTGGCGGGTCTGGCGCTTCTCGGCATCGTGCTGCTGGCCCAATCCCGGCGCGAGGCGGACACGAGAAGAATCTCCCACGCGCAGCGGGAGATATAAGAGGTATAAGATATAGCCATTGCCACCGAACAACCTTACAATCGCACTCCCGGGAAGGCATACCGGAGCATTCCTTCGGCAAGCGGCAGCGATAGCAAATTGCAAACCAGCGGAGCAACGGCCAATTGGGGAATCGTTTCCTCATATATGCCGGGTTCAAAGGAAGTGCCTATGACGTATAGCGGAACGTCCCGCTCGTCCGGTCCCGTGCCGCCGTGATAGCCGTCCCGATTCATCCCGTGATCGGACGTGATCAGAATCGTGTATCCCAGCTGCATCCAGCCGGGCAGCAGAGTGGCCAGAATCGAGTCCGCTTCCAGCGCTTTCGCCCGGTATTCCCTTGAGTCCGAGCCGAAACGGTGGCCGGCGTCGTCGATCCCCATCGGATGAATCAGCAGAAAATCGGGATCCCATTGACGGCGCAGTACTTCCGCATCGGCAAACAAATGGGAATCGGGATACGAATCTTCAAAATAAAATTTACCATGCTGGATCGGCATATTACCATCATGCTGCTCCCGATCCGCAATCCGATCAAACGGGGCCCGATTGTACAGCTCGCTTACCCAATAATAGGCTGCTGCAGTCGTCTTCAAGCCCTTTTCCCCAGCCAGATGAAATATGCTTTTCCGGTCGGACAGCCTCACGATATGGTTGGCCGTAATTCCGTTGACCGAGCTCGGCGTGCCGGTCAGCAACACCTCATAAAGCGGCCGGGACAAGCTGGGAAGCTCCGATTGCACTTTATAATAAGACGCTTTAGAAGACTCGACGAGATGGTTGACATACCCCATTTGAGTTCGCGCCGTATCGCGGCGCAATCCGTCCAATACGATCATAATGACTTTGTTCAATTGGTTTTCCTCCCCTGATGTGTTCATTTGTTGCGCTTCCGCATACATATAGCGTCTTTGAAGGAGATGCACAGTGTAAGCATATGCCGACAGAAGCTAGGCCTTTATCCAAACAACACCGTTTTTTTTCAAATGCCTTGTCCATTCCTTTGGACACGCCGCATCGGAAATGATCGTGCCGACGGCTTCAAGCGGAAAGATTCGGATGAACGTATTCACGCCTATTTTGGAATGATCGGCCAAAACAATCGCTTCTCTGGCCGCATCTGCAAACATGCGCGACATGAGAGCTTCATGCACATCGTAATCCGTTATTCCTTCCTCCAGAGAGACGCCGCCGACCGAGATGAACGCTTTATCCACTCGAAACTGCTTCATCATCTGCTGGCAAAGCTCGCCGCTGATCGACAACTGCTGCGGATTCAACTCTCCTCCAAGCAAAATCACCCTTCCCGTAAAGCGCTCTTGCTTCAAGGATTCCATCAGATAGGAAGCCACCGGAAAAGAATTGGTCAATACTGTCAGCCTTTTTTTTCCCTGAATCGCCCTAGCCATTTCCAAAGTGGTGGTTCCCACATCGATCACGACATGGTCTCCATCCTCAATAAGCCCTGCGGCCTTTCGCCCGATCTGCGCCTTTTCCTGCGCGAACTGGGACTGCCTTTGAATGTAAGGCGGTTCATCCCCTTGTATGCGAACGTTCGTAGCCCCGCCATAAACCCTATGCAGCTTGCCTTCTTTCTCCAGCACATCCAGATCCCTGCGAATGGTTTCCGCAGAAACCGAAAGCTCCCTGGAAAGCGGAATCACGCTGACTTTCCCGTCCCTTTGCAGGAGGTCAAGGATCATTCTTTTTCGTTCTTCCGACAACACCGACAAATCTCTCTACACCACCTTATGCAGCGCTCTGCATTCTTCATGCGGAATCAACAAGTGGACGGGAGCGCCGATCCGGGCCCACTCCAGCATTTTGTCATTCAGCACATCCACAATGAATTCCTGCCCGTCCACATCGACCGCGTAGCGCAGCACATTGCCGAGAACCGTCACGCCCGACAAGATTCCCGCCAATCTCCAGCCGTCACCTGCAGCTTCCCGCGGCCATCCCCCGGGAAATATCCGGATCGCTTCCGGACGGATGGCAAAAGTGGCATCGGGCTCCTTCGTTTCAGGCGCCGCGCCGTCGAAATCGACAATCAATTTCTCCAGCCGGGCTCGTTCAAGCACGTTGTAATTTCCGATGAACCGGGCCACAAATTCCGTTCTCGGACGGGTATAGATTTCTTCCGGTGTCCCGGTCTGTACAATCCTTCCCTCGTTCATGACACAGATCCGGTCGGAGATCATCAGCGCTTCCTCCTGATCATGCGTCACGAAGATCATGGTCATTTGCAGCCGCTGTTGAATTTGCCGCAGCTCCATTCGCAGATTTTTACGGATTCTGGCGTCTAGGGCGCTAAGCGGCTCATCGAGAAGGAGCAGCTTCGGTTGAACGGCCAGCGAACGCGCCAGCGCCACCCTTTGCTGCTGTCCACCGGACAGTTGGTGGGGATAGGCATCCTTTTTATCTTGCAAATCGACCAGCTCCAGCATTTCCAGCACTCGCCGGGCAATGACCGATTTCGTGCTGCCGTTCATTTTCAGGCCAAAGCCGATATTGTCGAATACGCTCATGTTCGGAAACAATGCATAGGATTGAAAAACCATGCCCACGCCGCGATTTTTCGCCGGCTGTCCGGTGATGTCTTCTCCGTCCAATACAATTCGGCCGGCTTCAAACTCCGTCAATCCGGAGATGCACCGCAGCAGCGTGCTTTTGCCGCACCCGCTCGGCCCCAGCAGGGTGATGAACTCCCCTTTTTCAATGTTCAGCTGAAAATCATTCAGAACGGCCGAACCGTCAAACTGTTTGGTGACTCCTTCAATTTGCACGAAGCTCATTGTTTGTGCCTCCTATCCGAGCCTCGGCGCTCTGAAAAACCATTTGCTCAGCTTCAGCAGAACGCCGGAAACAAGTAAAACCACAATGAAATAGGTAATCGCAATCGCGCTGGCCAAATGCCCGCTCTCACTCAGCCGCTGATACAGATAGATTTGAATCGTCGGAAAATGGCCGCCGACCAACAGGTTGGCCAGCACGAATTCACCGAACAGCACGGAAAAAGAGAGCAGCATCGAGACCATGATTCCCGGCAGTATGTTCGGAAACACCACATGCCGGAACGCCTGTATTTTGCTTGCGCCGAGCAGCTCGGCCGCATCCAGCAGCTCCACGGCATGGATCGTGCGCAGACTGTTGCGGATGCCCTGATACATATAGGGAAGGATGGAGACAAAATACCCCCCGATCAAAATCCAAACGGTACCGGAGATGACGATCGGTCCGGATGAATAGATTTTAATCAAGCCCACAGCGGCCACCACCGGGGGGATGGCGTACGGCAGCAGCACCAAGGCGTTCAACAGGCGTTCGAAACGGGGAAAATACACCGTCACGATAAAAATGGTAGGCAGCATCACCAGCATGCTCAGCACCACGGTGACCGTACAGACCAGCAGCGTCCGCAGCAGCGCCCCCGTAAATCTCGGGTCCTGCAGCATGTCCGCAAACCAATGCAGCGTCCAATACTCGGGAAGAACCGTCGTCTGCCATTCCCCCGCCAAGGAGTACAGCAGCGTTGCCGCCAGCGGCGATAATAAGTAGATCATGAGCAGAACCATCAGCAGCGGATGAACCCAGGACCGCTTCTTCATGTCAAGTCCCTCCTGATTCGTCGCATCATCCGCTCGTTCAGCCACATCGAGCCCAGCATCAGCAGCCCCAGCAGCACCGCAAGGGCGCTTCCGAGCTGGGGCCGGGTGATGACGTCCCCGGCGATCAGCGAGCCGATCCGGATGGCGAGCAAATTATAATTCCCGCCCACCAACGCATAAGCGGTCGCATAGGCGCCCATGGAATTGGCGAACAGGATGCTCGCCGTGCCCGTCACACCCGGAAGCAGAATGGGAAGCCCGATGTGCCGCCAGAACTGCATCCGGGAAGCGCCTAGCAATGCCGAAGCCTCTATCCACTGCTCTTTAATGCCGTAATAGGTAGGATAGAGCAATAGAATCGCCAGCGGAATTTGGAAATACACGTAGACTAAAGCCAATCCCGACCAAGAGTACAGATTGAAACCGGAAAACACATCCCAACCCCACTTGTTCAGCAGAATCGTGATGATTCCGTTGTTTCCCAGCAAAATGATATAAGCGAAGGCCAACGGCACACCCGCAAAATTCGACGTCATGTTCGAAAACAGGATAATCCCGTCTCTGACCCGTTCCGACAGCCGGGTGACGGAATATGCCATCAACAGCGCCACCGCGATGCCGGCAACGGTTGAATACAGAGAGATCACCATGCTGTTCCAGATCGCCTTCAAATAGTACGGATTGCTCAACGCCGTGAAATACTGCCGCAAGGTCAAATGCGATCCGCCGTCCGCACGGAAGCTGTCGACGATCATCATCAGGGCCGGGAGCAGCTCAAAGCTCAGCACCATGACTGCAAAAGGAAGAAGCGACATAAGCAGCATGGCTTTCAGCCGTTTGTTATGGTTCATAAGGGGCCTCCTTCGTCCTAAGGCTCTCTCGTAATGCGGCAAGCTGAACATGGAGGAAAGGAAGAGACCTCTCGGAATCTTCCTTTCCTTTTTCACGCTTTATGAACCTGGACGTTTCCGGTCATCGGCGTGTCATCAGTTGATGTGAACCAGCACTTTTTCCTGCCACAGCTGCGGCAGCTGCTTGGAGGTTGCATCCCATTTCGTATAATCCGTCACAGGTTTTGCATTTTTGTATTGCTCCAGAGGCACCATGTTTTTCGCCACATCGTCGGGCAGCTTCACGCTGTCGCGGATCGGGCGGGCAAAGCCTTTGGCCAGATTGATCTGACCGGCATCGCTGAGGATATATTCACGCGTAAGCATCGCTGCATGAGGATGCGGAGCGTATTTGTTGATGATGGTTGCATATCCGCTCACAACGCTTCCTTCGGAAGGAATCGTCACTTCAAATTGATCCTTGTTGATCTGCTGGCGGTAGCCCAGCGCGTTGAAGTCCCAAACCAGGGCAACCGGAATTTCGCCTTTTTCGATATTGGCTACCGAAAGCTCCACGGAAGAGATCCGTCCGGCTTTGGCCAGCTTTTCAAAAAAATCGATCCCCGGCTGAATGTTGCCTTCATTGCCGCCGAAAGCCATCGCTGCCGCAAGCACGGCCATTTGCGCCTGTGCCGCTTTGGTCACATCTCCCACCGCGATTTTATAATCGCCCTTCAGCAAGTCATCCCAGCTTTTAGGAGGATTTTTAACCAAATTTTTGTTCGTCAAGAAGGCAATCGTTCCTTGATAGCCGACCATCCAGTTTCCATCCTTGTCCTTGGCCCAATCGGGAATTTCGTCCCAGTGGGAAGGCTTGAACGGCTGCGTTACGCCTTTGGCGACCGCCACGGGCGCAAAGGCAATCCCTACGTCGCCGATATCGGCGGTAGGCTTGTCTTTTTCCGCTTCGAACTTGGCGATTTCCTCCGCGCTCGACATATCCGTATCGGTGTGGTTCAAATTGTATTTCGTTTTCATATCCGCCCAGGTATCCTTCCAGTTTGCCCATGAATCCGGCATCCCTACGCTGACAACCTGACCTTCCTGCTTCGCCTTGCTCTCCACATCCTGCAGAGACAGCTTGCTTGCATCAACTGTGGAGGCGGCTTCCTTGTTCCCTCCGCAAGCCGCCAGGCTGACCGCCAACGAACAGACCACGACCAAGCTCAAGCCTGTCTTCAAAAGTTTTTTCATTTCCCCTTCGACTCCTCCCGAAACCCTAAATGTGATGTCATGTGATATGTTGTGGTTTTTCTTCTGTTTTCACTTTAGTCCCTGAATGTTATCCGAATTTAAACGGAATCTTGATTAATTGTAAAGGTTGTGTGATGTGTAATAACATGTAAAAAGGGACCGCCGACCGCTCAGTGTCGGGGTTCCCCGTATGAAGGCATCCACAAATAGAGGACCCGCACTCCACTATTATGCAACAGAGCGCCCCCCATAGGATTGCACCGATATGATTGATTTTCAGAGTACTAGAAAACATCCTGTCATTAGGATGATTTCTATGTTTTGGAAACCGGGTGAATAGGCAGGCTTACTATAAACGTGCTTCCCTTGCCCTGTTCGCTTTCCACCTTGATCGCGCCTCCGTGCGACTCGGCAATCCACTTGGCGATCGACAACCCCAGTCCCGCATTGCCTGCGGACCGGGAACGGGAAGGATCCACGCGATAAAATCGTTCGAAAATGTCCTTCTGCTTCTCGGCCGGAATCCCGATGCCCGTATCTGACACGGAAATCGTCAGAATATCGCCCTTCGGCTGAACCGCTACCCGGATGCTTCCCCCTTCAGGCGTGTATTGGATCGCATTGTCGATCAGGATGATCAGCAGCTGGCGAATCCGTTCGCGATCCGCGCGAACCTGAAGATTCGACTCCGCTTCCACCATGAGCTGCTGTTCTTTTTCGGCCGCAAGCGGCTGAAAACGTCTCATGAGCTTTTCCAATTCCTCAACCAGCGGGAACTCTTCGATTTGCAGTTGAATTTCCGCGGCATCCGCTCGGGCCAATGTGAGCATATGCGCGACGAGCGCGGACATTCGCTTGACCTCATCCTTCATATCGTCGAGCACCTGCACGCTGAACGGCCCCATTCGTCCCCGCTCCTCATCCTCGATCACTTCCAGAGAGGATTGCAGCACACTGAGCGGAGTCCTCAGTTCATGGGAGGCATCCGCCACAAACTGCCGCTGCCGTTGAAATGAGCGGATAATCGGAATCATCGCCCTGCCCGACATCGCATAACCCAGCATCACGGAAACCACAAAAAACAAGCCCGACATGACGCTCAAAATCATCATCAGTTTTTTGAAAATTTCCGTTTGCTGTGAAATATCCGCTCCCGTATACACGCTTCCCATATAGTTCCCATTGACATAAACGGGTCTGCCCGCAAACAGCAGATGCATTTCTCCCTGAGATTTCGTTCGGTAATCCAGGTATTTAACTT
The DNA here is from genome assembly GCF_035282765.1 of Ferviditalea candida. Lineage (GTDB taxonomy): Bacteria > Bacillota > Bacilli > Paenibacillales > KCTC-25726 > Ferviditalea > Ferviditalea candida. Next base: position 51,487 of record NZ_JAYJLD010000014.1, read on the forward strand.
CTTCACTTTTAGGAATCCATTTCTTCAATTGCTGAACGATTCGATCTTTATTCAGCTGCGAAGGCTGCTCGCCCGCCACCCAATTCCCCGAACGGTCAAGGACATAATAAAACGGGCGCAGGATCAGCTTGTTCTTGGGAGTCTTTTCGCGTCCCTGTCCCGAATCCTCATGCTCCTTGTTCTCCTCATCATGTCCCTCATTCTTTCGATCAACATTCCGGCTGGCCTGCGGGTTCGCTGCGATTAATTCGCGCGTGTGCTCCTCTACCTGCATTTCCGCAAGGAACTGAATTTCCTTTTCCCGTTCACTGTAAATAATGGAAGAAAGGATCAGATAGCTGATCCCGTTGAACACAATCATGAATACAATCATAATCCCGGCAAAAAACAAAGTCAGCCTATTGCGGGTTTTTTTGAACATCGGCAACCTCCAGCTTGTAGCCGACTCCCCGCACGTTCTGAATTTGAATATGCGGATCCGGTTCCAATTTTTTGCGCAGCAGCTTGATGAGCGCATCCAGTGAATTGCTGGTCACTTCCGCATCCAGCCCCCATATTTGCGAAACCAAGGCCTCTCTCGGAATCACTTTGCCCCTTCGGCGCATCAGCGTCTCCATCAGCTGAAACTCCCGGACGGTCAAAGATACGGCTTCCCCGCTTCGATACAAGGTAAGCTCATTCACATTCAGGGTATACGGCGGGATTTCGATGATCGACTCGGAGAGCGGCATCTGCACTCTTCGGGATAAAGAGCGGATGCGTGCAAACAGTTCTTCAAATTCAAAAGGCTTCATCAGGTAATCATCAGCACCCGCGTCCAGTCCCTCAACCCGATCCTGCAGGGCGTCCCGCGCGGTCAGCATGAGAATCCCTTTGTCATAGCCCGCTTCCCGCAGCTCCTTGCAGATAGTGACGCCATCCTTGCCCGGCAACATCCAATCCAGAATCAGCAGGTCGTAATCGCCGGCATCCGCATAATCGGCTACTTCCCTGCCGTCCGTTACCCAATCTGCGGCATGGGATTGTTTTTTCAGCATATGCACAATCAGTTTTCCCAATTTGAGGTCATCTTCAGCCAGCAAGATTCTCACGCTTGTCCGCTCCTTTTGGCAGATTTCGTCCGAGCCCGCCGTAGATTCTCAGTGGAAGCCGATTCCTGAGACGTTTGCGACGAATCGGCTGCATATTGAACACGAATATAAACAAAAATAAGAAAAAGCACGGCCGTACCCAAATAAAACAATTGGGCCCATAATTGCTTCGTGTCCGAGCCCGCCGCCAATCCATGAACGAGCGAGAGCACAAAGGCCGGAAACGCTAAGTAATGAATGGCCCGCCACACCTTTCTCCCAAAGTTCTTCATCCAGTCCGACGTCACCAAAATGATCACAAAAAGATACAATGCGATCGTCCCCAGCCCCGAGGACAGCGGATGATATTCCGCCGCGAACGGAACGAAAACGTCCTTATAAGAAAACGGTTGGTAGGAATCAATGGTCAGCACCAGTCCGTGAAGCAGCCCGAACAAAAAGCCGATCCAGCCCGACAGCTGATGCATGATCAGCAAGCTGCCTCGAATATTGGGCTTCATCAGCTTTCCGTAACTGAACATGCCAAGTGAAACGGACAGGAAAAGCAACAAGTAGGATGTCAGGCCTGAAGCTTTGATGACACTCCAGGTGGAAAACCATTCGAGCATCATTCACACCACCTTTATCGCATAATCGTACAGCTTTTGATTCATGATCATATCACCGGTCGTTTTGACCATGACATAGCCGTGATGCGGAAAATGCGTTTCCATCCAAGATACGGCCTCATCGGCCCCAAGCATGCAGATGATTTTGGCGGCAACCTCCGCTTCGCAGGTTCTCGGGGCCAAAACGGTAGCTTGAATCACGTCGCTTTGCGCAGGCAGTCCGGTTCTTCCGTCCAGAATGTGATGGCGGATAAGGCCGCCCTGCTTCCAACGCCGGTGCAGCACGTTCGAGGTGGCCACTCCGGCGTCGTTAATCCATAGCTGCAGGATTTCCGTTTCTTCATCCTCCGGATGCTCAATGCCGATGCACCACGGATCCTCGTCCGACCATACGCGCAGATCGCCTCCCGCATCCACCAGTCCGGAGGTGATTCCAAATTCGCGGCGCATGAAGGATGCCGCGCCGTCTGCAGACCAGCCTTTGCCGACACCTCCAAGGTCAAGCTCCGCTTCACTGCGGCGAGTGACCGTGAAGGCCGTCTCGTCGAATTGAAGCGCATCCTCTTCCATAATGGGATGAAAGCTTCCCTCGCCAACGAAGTTTGCTCCCGGAGAGCTGCCTGCGCCGAGGACTTCTTCGAAGCTGCGGTCATAGCCCAACCGCTTGAGCGCGGAACCGACAAAAGGCTGAAACAGGTAATCCGTATCGACGGCCAGCTGCCATGCCTTTCGCAGAAGACGATACAGCGTCGGCGATACTTGACAAGGCTCACCCGGAGCCCATCGGTTCAATCTGGACAGATCGCTGTCCGGCCGAAACCGCGAAGCCTTTTGCTCGACTTCCTCGAACCATCGGATCACCGGCCTCTGCCAATAGGGCAGCGGGGTATCCGTTCTCCCGATAACGGCCATAAGCGAATTCATCGCTCGGAATTCAATGCCGGGATAACGTTCCCCCTTCGCCGATTGCTTCATTTCAAGACCTCCTGCTCCGACGGTCGCTTCTGAACACCGGCGCCGGCGCGGGCGCAGGTGTTGGGACGATCGCCGACGGCGTAGGCGTCGGCGTAGGGGCCTGTACGGCAGCCGATGGCTTCGGCGTTGACTTCGGAGCCTGCACACTCGTCGATTTGCGCGCGGTCGTTGCTGTCGTCGGCTTCGGCGCTTGGGCGGCGGATTTGCCTGACGCCGGAGTGGTTACCGTTACAGGCGGGATATTTGCCGTTTCTCCCCCTGTCGAATCCCAATCCAGCTGTTCCAGCTCTTTTTCGCGCTCTGCTTTGGCTTCCGCGGATAAACCCTCAATCTCCGAAAATTCCGCTCTGGAATGCACAAACGTTTTGATTGTGCTTCCGCCGTCTTGGCCGTTTTGCTGCGCTGTGTTGGCGGAAAGCGGAATCGACCCTATAGTATCGACGCCTCCTGCCGAGGAATTCGCATTATTCGTCGGCGGATCGGAAATTTCCTGCGCATTCCCGCCGCTTTGATGTCCCTGTGCCACATACAAAAATCCGGTAAACGAAACGACACTGGAGATCCCGATCAACCATTTGGGCCATTTTTTTGCAGCCATGTCAACCACCCTTTCTCATCTGCAGCAAGTTTGTGTTTGGATCCCATTCCAGTTTATCCCCCATTACATCCGCAAGCACATTAATCGGAATATAGTATAAGGCGTTGCGGTAAAATGGCGCTGCGGGAAGAAAGCTTTTCAAGCCATCCACGTAGATTGTGTTCTTATCTGTATGAAAAATGACGTGGTGTCCATTGGCAAACAATTCAAGAATATCGCCTTTGCTGTAAATGACGTATGGGATCTGCAATCCATCCAGCACAACCTCAGCGGGAACAAGCACTTCTCCTTGGCTGACGGCAACAATCATATCCGTTTGCAGCATGCTGCCCGGGAAACGGAAGCTGACAGGCTGTCCATCCAATAGTACGGCTTGGGCAGAAGTCCCTTGATTATATCCCGCCGCCCCCGGATATGTACCTTCCGTCTGCCCGGATGAATTCCGGTCGTCGTCGTATTCTCCCTCTTCATAATCTTCCTTTTGATATTCTCCATACGACCCCGGACTTTCCTGCCACAACTGCCGCTCCTCATAAGATTCATGATCCCCGTCATGGTCTGCGTATACTGCGGCTCCATGAAAAGCCGTCAATGCGAGCAGCATCACTCCGATCGTGAGCAGCTTTTTACGTTTCAAAAGACGCATGTCCCTTCTCTCCTCCCATTTTGCATTATCAGCTTATCTGCAACCCATACTAACCCATGCTCCATGAAAAAAGCCTGAAAAACAAAAAATCGCCTCAAGGCTTCCTTGATGAAAGAAGTTTTCAACACTTCGCACAAGAAAAATATTTTTTTCAGTTTATTTTCAGTCTAATGATATAGACTAGTCCATATACACATATTTTGGATAGGAGGATTTACCATGTCTACACCCTTACATCCCATTATCGTCCACTTTCCGATCGTTATGCTCCTTCTGGGAGCCGCTGCGCAAATCATTGCAATTTGGAAACCAGATTTTTTTGAAAAAATGGCTAATTATCTATTGGTTGGAGGCTTCATCACCGGAGTGGCTGCGTATATGACGGGGGATGGCGCCGAAGAGTACGCCGAGGCGAACCTGAATGCCGCGCGCGGTTTGATCCACACCCATGAGAATCTCGCCTTATTGTCACTGGCCGTCTTTGGCTTGGCGATTGTTCTTAAATATTTCCGATATCGCCGTCCCAACTTCAAAATTCTGACTCCTGTCCTGCTCGCCTGTATTATTGCGGGAGCCGGACTGATCTCTGTGACGGGCCATTACGGAGGAAAAATCGTCTATCCTGCTAATGTAACAGATCAGAACACGACCAACGATCAGAATAACGGGGACAGGGATTAAACTTTTGAATTTTCCGGAGTTGAATCTTAGACCAAACAAAGCAGCGTCAGCTTAAAAGCTGACGTTATTTCTTTTGGCTGCATACAATGCCGATTTATTCCTGATCGGCGGTATGGTCCGGGATTGGAACACTGAATCCGAGCATCCCGACACCATCGGTTGGGCTTCCACATAATAATGTAGGGTTCACCCAGATTATTTTAAGGGAGTGTTTATTCATATGGCCTTTATGCCGTCACCCGGTTCTCAACCTCATTATCAAACACAGCAGCCCGGCGTCCCTGCTCCATCCGCCCCCTGGACTTCTCAGCAGGAATGGGGGGAATTATTAGGACCGATTTTATTTCCCGGAGCTTTCCCCGGAACATGGCCTGTGCCTGTTCCCAGTCCCATGCCGCTGCCGACACCCATGCCGACGCCGACTCCGGCAGCGCCGCTGCCGCCTCATATCCAGCAGCAGCTCTCCTTGCTGGAGCAGCAATACTAAATCCACCCTTCATCCCTATTCCAAAGTTCGCTTCAATGCCGCAATATGCTCGGGATTGCCGCTGACCAACAAGCGATCTCCCATTCGGATATTTGTATTTCCGTGAGGGACGATGAACGATTCGCCGCGGTAAATCCGCAGAATCAGCACATCGCCGAGAAACGGAAGCTGCCGCAGCAGCGTTTCGTGGTAGCGCGGATTGTCCACCGTGATTTCACGGATCGAGTCATCTTGCGTGATCAACCGGACCGCGCTCGGATTTTCAATCAACGCCTTCAACAGCGTTCGGGATGCAAACAGGGTGGAAAAGACGGTGAAGCCTTCTGTCTGCAAATGTTCATGCATCTCCGGAGTTTCCACCCGAACCACGATTCGCTTCAAGCCCGACTCAACCGCGTGCCGGGCCAAACGCACATTCACCTCATCCTCTATTGAGACGAAAACAGCGGCATCCGCATTGAATGCTTCCTCATTTTGCAGAATATCAGGCTGCAGTCGATCCACATAATGGATTGTATAGCCTTTTTCATGGTCAAGGCTGGCATTCTGCAATTCCCCAGACAGATTGGACGTATAGATATGAACGATGTAGCCTTCCTTCTGCAAATCCCGCGCAACGGGCAGGGAGATATGATTGGCTCCTACAATCGAGACCACCTGCTTGCGGGATTCCGCCTCGGGGAACAGCCGGCTGAACGTAACCGGGAAAATCAAACTGCTCAGTACGGCTACGAGAATCAAGGCGCCATGGAGCTGTTCGCTGATCATGCCCATATTGAGGGCAATCGTGGAAGCGGCAATTACCAGACTGAGCGTCGTCGACAAAATGACCCCGGAACCGATCACCTGCCTCCACGAAAACCAGCGCTTCAAGATCAGCGCGGGAATCATTTTGGAAATGAATATATAGATTAACAGCAGCGGAATGAGCAGCAGCAATCTAAAATCGGTAAACAGCGGCCAAACCTCCATTTTCACACCGACCATGACAAAAAAGATCGGGATCAGAAAGCCGTATCCGAAAGAATCCAACTGATGCACAAACTCTTTTTTGGGCGAAAGCAACGCAACGATCACCCCGGCCAGAAACGCACCGAGTATGCTGTCCGCTCCCATGGAATCGGAAAGCACCACAAATAGCAAAATCAATGTAAAGGTGGCCCGGGTGGCGATCTGCGAAGTGCTTTGGGCCAAGCCCAAAAAGGTTTTTCCGGAAGCAAAGCGTTTGATGAAAAAATAGGAGACGGACACGACCGCAAAAAACAGCAGCAAGGTGATCATTTTCGAAGTATTTTTCGACTCAAAGCCGATATAGACGGCCAGCATAACCATCGTAAAGAAATCCGCCAGCACCGTTACCAGCAGCACTGCCTGCCCCAGTTCCGTCTCAATCCATTTCTTTTCCTTCAGCACCGGCACAACGATTCCCAACGATACGGTAGAAATGATCAGGGTCATGAGGAACGGACGGCTCGCCAAACCCATCGCCACAAGACTGAGCGAAAGCAGATAGGAAATGATCAGTATGCCAAGAAAAATAAGGCTCGATGTCAGCAGAGGATTCGTTTGTGAGGCGCTGCTGCTTTTCTTTCTGGAAAATGCGCTGAAATCGATTTCCAGGCCGCTGAGAAACATGAGAAAAATCAATCCGAACAGCGATATGTACTCCAGCCATTTATCTTCCCCGACCAAATTCAATCCGCTTTTGCCGATGATCAGGCCGACGATGATTTCCGCCACGACCACGGGGATCATCTTTATGCGGAATTTGTATAGGATAATCGGCACTAGGAACGACAAGGATACCACGATCATCAAAGACATAAGGGATTCCGTGGTATTTTGCATCTGCACCCCTCCATTTTATACAGATTTTCCCAGCATGCTTTCGATTATACTATGCGGCATGACGTTGAACAATTTCAGCGGTTCGTGATATCATTTGACTAACGCTGCGGCGGCAATCGTACCGGACTGGAGGATATCCGGCATGTGCGGACGCTTCACACTGACCGTCTCGATTGAGGAATTAATCGATCTGTTTGGAATCGAGCAGCTGACTTTTGAGTATCACCCGAGATATAATGCTGCGCCCGGCCAGATGATCGCAACAGTTATCGGCCATCAAGGGAATAAACGGATGGGGCAATTGAGATGGGGATTGATTCCGTCCTGGTCCAAAGACGAGAAGATCGGCTATCAGTTGATCAACGCCAAGGCGGAAACGCTGGAAGAAAAACCGTCTTTCCGCGAGTCCTACCTTCGCAGACGCTGCGTCATCCCTGCGGACGGCTTTTACGAATGGAAGAATACGGAAAACGGGAAACAGCCGATGCGCATCATGATGAAGCATAAAGGGGCCTTCGCGATGGCCGGGCTCTATGATGCCTGGATGTCCCCGGACGGCCGGAAAATTCATTCCTGCGCCATCATCACCACCTCTGCCAATGCGCTGGTGGGAGAAATCCACGACCGCATGCCGGTTATTTTACGTGCCGGAGACATTGAGTTGTGGTTAAATCGCGAAATCCGGGAAGCGTCACGTTTGAACGGTTTGCTGCAGCCGTATCCGGAGAACGAAATGTTCGCCTATCCGGTATCCCCAGCGGTCGGAAACGTCAAGAACGACTCACCGGAATGCATCATGCCGTTTGGAACTTAATATTCAACCCAAAAAGGAATGATACCTATTATGGATTTAACGAAAAAAAACGAGGAAAACATGGCATTTATGATCGAGCAAATCAAGAAGAAGCTGAAGGTTGTTTCCGTCAGCGCCATCAGGCCTGAACACTTTGATGTCGAACTCTATGAGGATATCAAAGATATCTTTGAAGTGGTGATGGAAAAAGATAATTTCAGCATTTCCGAAGTCGAAGCGATCGCTTCGGAGCTTGGAAGGCTGAGAAAAATATAAGCCGCCCGATTTGCAGCGGACGGTGGAAACCACAGGCTCAGAGAGCGATTTTTTTTTGCTGCAAAAAGTTTCGAACCAAGGCATCGACTTCCGCGTGAGTTTTCAGACGGAAGCTTTCCTCGACGAGTTCCCTGCATTCCTTTAAGGATAAATGCCGGATCAAATACTTGATCCGCGGGATCGATGCGATGCTCATGCTGAATTCGTCCAACCCCATCCCGAGAAGCAGCGGAGCGGTAACGGGATCGCCGGCCATTTCGCCGCACACTCCCGCCCATTTCCCCTTGTCGTGAGCTATGTCGATCACGTTCTTGACCATTCTCAGGATGCTTGGATGACACGGCTGGTACAAATAGGACACATCCTGATTCATCCGGTCTGCGGCAAACGTGTATTGAATCAAATCGTTGCTACCGATACTAAAGAAATCGACCTCGTCCACAAACAGATCCGGGCTGATTGCGACAGAAGGCACCTCCACCGTAATCCCGATCTCGATTTGCAGTTCCTCGGCGGCACCCTCGTTTTTCATTTCGGCAATGATTCCATCTATAATATTTCTGGCGGCGCGGATCTCCTCAACCGTGGCGATCATCGGCAGCATCACTTTCACGTTGCCGGTCAGCGACGTCCGCAGAATCGCCTTCAGCTGAGTTTCCAGGATCTCATGGTGCTCCAGAAGCAGGCGCATGGCCCGCTTGCCAAGCAAAGGATTCATCTCATCCGGCATCTTGTAATAGGACAGCCGTTTATCCACGCCGATATCCAGCAGCCGAACGATGACCGGCCGCTCTCCCATTGATCGGGCAACCTCCGAATATACCTCGAACTGCTCAGCCTCGTCGGGAAAGCCGGTACGTTCCATGAACAAAAATTCCGTCCGGAACAGCCCGACCCCCTCCGCTCCCGACCGAACCGCAATTTCCGCCTCGCGCGGACTGCCGATATTGGCCGCGACCTCGACACGATGATTATCGGTCGTCACGGCCGGCAAAAACTTGGTATCCTCAAGCTCCCGGTTTTTTTTCTCATGCTCGCGAATTCTCGTCAGGTAAAAGTCCAATTCTCCCGGTAGAATCCGAACGACTTCCCCCTCGATAGCATTCAGGAACATCAGCGTGTTGTTCGGAAGCTTCATCGCTCCGTTTACCCCGACCAACGCAGGAATGCCCAAATTTCTCGCAAATATCGAGGTGTGACTTGTCCTGCCGCCGATTTCCGTAATAAACCCGACTGTCTTATCCAAGGGCAGCTGGGCGGTTTCCGAAGGAGACAAATCATGGGCGACCACAATGGAGTTGGGTTCCATCCCGGAAAACAGATTTTTTCCGAAATTTTGAAGGTTGTTCAGCATTCTTTTGCCCACATCGCGAATATCCGAGGAACGCAGCCTCATATATTCATCTTCCATGGACAGAAACAGCTCAACGTAGTTTCTTATAATCTCATCCACCGCTTCTTCGGCAACCACATCTTTGCGAATCAGCTGGCAGATTTCTTCCATCATGACCGGATCCTTGAGAATTTCGATATGCGCCGAAAAGACCAAGGCTTCCTCTTTTCCCAAATGATCCATCACATGATTCCGGATTTGCGTCAACTGATCGATTGACAGTAGCGCGGCGTTCCGGAGACGAGTCAATTCATGCTCTTCTGTGGTAAAAAACGGCTTGACAACCTGAGCTTCTTCAACACGGAAAATTCGACCGACAGCCAATCCTTCAGAAGCAACGATTCCCTTCACGGCGCAACCCTCGATTCCTAGTGTTCGACGAAGATTCCCATTCGATTTAATCATTATAACCCTTATTGGGAAGATTGTCATTTGTCAAGCAGATCATCCCTGTGATTTTTATCACTGCAAGCTTAATGATTTTTGGTGTACAATATGCCATAAGTTCAAAAAATATTTCTGGAGGTTGTTAAACATGAACAGTCCATTAGAAGGTAAAAATGTGAAAATTACGGTTTACTCCAAATTCGGACGCGCCTTTTCGATCGACGCCAAGGATGAAGATTTGCAGAATATCGATATTGTGGTTACGGAAAAAGCGGCAAGAATGATTTATCAGGACTTGGAGAAGGTGTTGAAGGGCAAGCAATAAAATTCATAATCATGATTTGAAAGCGTTTCATTCGAGGGAGGCGAAACAATGCCCATTATCCATTTCTCAACGAGCGAAAAAAAAATCGAAGTCCCCGTCCTGAATTGGCCAAAGACTTGAAGAAGCGAAAAAAAGAAAAAATCAAGTCAAAAGACAGGAGATAGTTGTTCGCCAGCAAACAACTTCTTAAATTCATAAATCAATTCATCAATTTATCAACCGCCCATGACAATGTCATGCAGGCGGTTGTTTATCGGCCGAAACGGGCAAACGCGTCCTCCCTGAATTTGCTTTTCCAATGAGGATCTCCTGGGATCGACATGAACAGTTCCTCTGTCTCGTTAAACAGCAGCATTTGGACCGCTCTCGTATATTCCACGCAGCCGGATTGACGGACAAACTCCAGAGTCTCCGTCCTCGATTCCAGAAACGTTTCCCTCGTGGCCGCCCCCTCGAAATACTGTTTGAACAGAGGCAAATCCTCCTCGCTGTACCGAAGCAAATACTGAATGGGCAGCGTGCGCTTTCTGCCCAGCAAATCGTTTTTTTCATCGAAGCTGAGCACATCCCGCAGGTCGTTTTCCAGCTGCGCCATGACTCCGATATTCACGGCGATTTGATCCAACCGCTCAATCGTTGTGCGATCCGGCTGCCGCAAAGGCGCGTATCCCAGCATGAACGCGAGACGGATCAATGATCCCGACTTTTCCGCAGCCATGGACAAGTATCCTTGCTCGCTTTCCATATCGTTGCATAAATCCCCGTGCTGTCCGTTAAGAGACAAGGCAAGCAGCCTGCTTACCTGTTCAACGACGCGATTTTCCGCCAATTCCGAATGCTGGGCTGAAAGCGTGCTGATATCCCCGAACGCCGCCGTCAGCATAGCCACTGCAGCGTTTAATGCCAAAGCGGGGGGCGCTTGCAGCCACACCTTTTGCTGATGGTCCTGATCCTGAAGGTCATCCAGAATATCCCCCGCCAATACGATCAATTCCAGATTCGCCGCCAGCCGTTCTATGTAAGGCGAGCTTCCGCCCAAAAAGAAATGGCAGTTCAGCACATGCTCCGACCAAACCTTCTGTTCCCCGATCTTCTCCTGAACGCATTCGAGGACAAGCTCATTCAATTTCGGATGATGCATATAACGATCGACGATATCCCGCATCTGCTCGACGACGGTATCGCGCATAGGCCAGCAGCTCCTTTTCAAAGCTTTGTTTATCTTTGATGGTTTTCGAGGTAATTTGAAATCGCCTGCGTCCGTAATTTAACACCCAGCTTTTGATAAATTTTCTTCAAATAATTATCGACCGAGCGCTTGCTCATATGAATTTCCAGAGCGATTTGCTCATTGGTATACCCTTTGATAACCATCTCCATCAGATTGTGCTCGTCTTCGCTCAATACCTCTCGGGGAGCGGCGTGTCCGGAAAGCCGAAGCTGATGAAAAACGGACAGCGGGACGATGGTTTGCCCCTTCATGATGCTGTTGATCATGTCAACGAGCACTTCCCCCATGGACTCTTTGGAAATGATGCCGCTGACCTGGATTTCAATAAAACAATTATAGAGATCCGTCAGGTCGATTCCCGAAAAGATAATGATATGCATATGAGGATGTTTGGCTTTAATTCGCCTTGCGACCTCATCGCCAAACAAGTCCGGCAGGTTAAAATCGAGAAAAACCATGTCCGGCGTTAGATCCTCCACAAGCTTCAAGCCCGCCCAAGCGTCATAGGCCAAGCCGACAACTTCCACGAATTCGATTTTTGCCAGTTGATCCTTCGTGGCATTCGCCATTAACGGGTGATCTTCAATGATTAAAATTCGAATTTTACGGTTCATGCCGTCTTTCCTTCCTTTACAGGTATCGTAATGTGCATTTTCACGCCCTCGCCCTGTGTGGAATCCAGCTTCCAATTTCCGTTCAGATGGAGGATGCGGCTTTTCATCTGTTCAAGTCCGAGACCTGAATTTAATGCAGAGGAAAGCTTGTCCGTTTTTGCCAAAGCGTGCATATCGAATCCTATCCCGTCATCTTCATATTTGACATACAGCCAACCATGATTGATCCCTACTTGAATCGAAACCCGCGATGCTCTGGCATGCTTTTTGGCATTGTTGAGCAATTCCTGAATCATTCTGAAAACTTGCGTTTTTGCTTCCATATCCATCTTCTCGATGTCCGCCGCATCATTCGCCACAAACTCCACTTCAAAGTCATTCATGCCTTCTTCCAATTCAATCATCTTCCGAACCGTCTGGATCAGCCCTGCTCTTTGCAGCAAATACGGATGCAGCTCGAAGCAGCTCTGCCGCAAATTTTCATTGATCAATTCCAAATGACGAAGGACGGTTAAGGTTTGCCGATATTCATTGGAGTCCGGAACGAACTGCTGCAGAAACGGTTCAATCCGGCGTTTGACAAACAGGATATCCTGCATGGTGGTGTCATGCAAATCGGTGGCAATCCGGAAGCGTTCCTTTTCCTGAAGCTCGAACATCGATTTCCGGAACCAGATAAAGGCTTCTCCCCCCTGTTCATTCGGAATTTCCGCCGCAAGCTGATGCAGCTTCAGCGTCAGCTTGCGGATCAAATAAATGTTCTCCAGACTGACCGCCAAATACGATATGATGATGTTCAGCCACTGGTTGTCCTCGAGTCCCAGCTTCGTATTGGTTTTCTTTTCCGTCATCACCAGATAGCTGATATATTCTTCATTCCGGTTGATCTCAATCAGCGAATAAGCGGTGAACTCTCCCGATCCGCTGTGCACCAGCCTTCGAGCTTCCCTTTCGTCAATCATCCCTTCGCTGATAATCTCGATGTCCCCGCCCCGGTCGATCACAATCGCGCCTCCGAACACCTGCAGCGTATTCACGATATCCGTCAGAATGAGATCCTTCAATTCGCGGAAGGTCGTGGTCGACCGCAGCTTCTGCGAAATATCCTTCAATGAGGTCTGCAAATAATGCTTTCGCGGAAAAAAGAGCTTCTGCAGCCTGATCGCATAATATTCCAAGGAGTATAAAAGGATAGACAGGATGATCGTGATGATGAGAACATTCAAAACGAGTCGGTTCATCTCAATTTTATGGTCAAAAATGACAATATTAATCCCGACGATGAGGAGCGAAGGGAATAAAGAAACCAAAACCGTGTACAACACGCGCCGGAGGATCACGTCCAGATCGTACAGCCGCTTGGTCAGGATCAAATATGCAAACGAAAGCGGAAAAAAGAGAATAAACCATACGGTATAGTACGAACTCACCCACCAATGTCCATTCAGAATCAATTGAGGCAGAAGAGACAGAATTGTGAAAGGGAAGAAAGAAACAAGGAACGAAAACCATACCCATTGCGTTAAAATGGTCAGAAACGTTTTCGGCTTCCGATATTTGATAGATACATAGGTCAACGCGAAAAAATTCAACAAAATCCCGAACGTGAAACTTAAAATCGTCACCACATATCGAATAAGAAGAATGTTGTCCGGCAAGATTATCATCACTTGAACGAATAGGAACAGGGATAACAGTCCAATGAAAACATACATTTTTTTGATTGATTTTATATTGATGAAAGGAATCACTATATTGCCTTTTTCCTTAAAAAAAACAACAAGAAAATGCAGGAACAGGATAGGCAGCAGCATGACGAAAATGGAGACGAAAATCCTTCCCCACATATCCCCCCGAATGGAAGCAAGCACACTCATGAACGCGCTGCTGCCCTCCAGGAATACGATCGATAACAGCCTGCCCGAAAACGAGGGCTTGGACTTGGCATATAACAGCCACGCAATGAACAGGTTGACCGCCGCACTGATCAGAAATTGCAGATCGTTTAATGTCCAGTTCGCTCCGTACTTGTGGAAAGTATAATTCACACCGTTTCTTGAGATGATGAAATAATCCGAGTAACGCAGCGTTTGCCATTTTGCAATATAATCCAATTCATTCGGATCTTTCCCGTCCACTTCTTCGACTACGTCTCCAACATGCAGTTGTCCCTCAAATTGGGAATTAAAATCAAACCGATTGACCACCCATTGATGGTGCTCATTCAATTTCAAATCGACACCCAGAAAGGGGTATTGAAATGCGACGAATATAAACCATGCGTATAAACCGATCAATAGTGAAAGGATGACCGCTGTCGAATATTTTCTCATTTTGGCTCCTTGTGTCAAACGAATATATATATTATATTATATACATATACTAACATAATCTGGGGGGTGAGAATATGAATACACTTGCTTTTAATTTAAACTTTGATCTTCAAGAGACTATCAGAAACTTCAAGAAAAACGGCAGCATTTCGGAGAATCTGTTTTCTTCCGAAGTACAAGCAGTTTTAAAAGCCGCCAGCAACCATGAATTGAACGGCACTCCGAAAACGGATCAATGGTAATCTTGTTTGATATTGTTGCTTGATATCATGAATGCACACATATCTTGCATTTCACTTGGGATTGTATACTGAATTATCAGAGTATACAATCTTTTTTTTGCGCATTTGCACAACTATTTTTGCGCAACCACGCAAGAGATTTGCGCAGAAAAGTCGGCGATAACAGGATAGAATAGGAATAAATGACTTTTATCTTCCAATAATAGGATCAGGTTATCAGGATCAAATTCTTTGTTAAGGTGGGAAGCAGGGTGAACGGCAAGCATCAGTTCAATGACGAACCGTATTTCACGATGGCGATTCAATCCGTTCTGCATCAACACAGGAAAGAAATCGGCATGCTGATGGATCAAGACCACTCCATCCCGCTGATCAAAAAATTGTCGAAAGAGATTCTTTCCGCGGCGCAGAATTTCAAAGCTATTACAGAAAATGCGGTATTATCCACAAAGAAAGGAATGGAGCATCTTTGAACGGAGCCCCTTACCGGATTCAGTCGCTGCAAATTTTGTCCGATGAACACTTGCTCGACTGTTACCAAAAAGCCCTGTCCATGAATACGGAACCGGCATTTATCGAGCTTCTCACAAAGGAAGTCGAAAAGAGGAAGCTCCTCACAAACCAACGTCATACGAAAATTCCGGCTGTTCCCAATGGCGAAACCCTGCTATTATGAACCCTGTCACGAACCCTTCTGGCATGAACTTTTTTAAGATCTGTGCCAAGTCCTCCTGCTGCCGGATCTGCCCAGCAAAAGGGCAAAAATGCCGAGCATCATGACAGCCAGCCCAATTGCTCCCGAATATATGGAGGTCTGATGCAGCGCTGCCGAAACCGCATTGAGCAGTTCCTCCCGATAGTTCAATCGGTTATCGGGAAACTGCTGCATCCCGATAAAGCTTCTGCAGTTCCACAGGCAGCCGGCCAAGAGGATCGTCAGTCCCCCCGAGACGGTCCATGTCCGTCCGACTCCCCTCAAGCCCTTCTTCAATGAACCCGCGAGCCATATTTGAAGCAAGATCATGAGCATAATGAGCACATAAGCCGCCTTTAATCCAAGGACTGCCATTCGGTAATCTGCTGAGAAGCTTGCGAGACTCCGATCGGACGCAATATCCTTCCAAGTCACCTCTTCAGGAATGCCGTTTGCCAATTCCCCAGCCAATTTTTCTTTATTCAATCCCGGAATGAGCCAAATCTCCCGGGGGAGGCGATTCAATTCCTCTATTGTTGCGGCTCGGACAGACAGCTTCAGCTCCTTGATCGGGATAGGCCGCGGGCGTTCGGTTTTTCCCAGCAAATAATCCCAAAGCGACGTCTGAGCCAGCTCCAATTTCGAACCGATCCACTGCGGAGTCACTGTTGCGTTCACCGCCCGCTCCATAATGCTCCTCACATATTTTCGGATAACGGGACTGCTGTTTGCCTCCGCATTGTCTGCAATCGACCGTTTTACCTGTTCCGCCGCTTTTTCATAGATTCCGCTCTGCTCCAAAAAAACGGAAGTCCCATACGGCTTCAGCGCGGTCAAATTCAACGACTCTGCAAAAATGGCGGCAGGTATCAATCCTGCCAGCAATATCCCGATCATAATCGACAGGTATCCCCGGAAATTCTGCAAACCCATCCCCCATTTTCAATATCATCTTATCATATTCAACATTCTCTCACTTCAATATCAGCAATATTTTTGGCGGATATAGATATTGATACAAGCTGGTCTGCTCTCTTTAGAATAATATATCTCAGATCTGATAAAAAGGAGAATCCAGCATGTCAATAAAATCATTATGCCTCAGTGATTTGGACAAAGCCATTGCGCTCAACCGCAAGCTGAAGAATTTGATTGCCAATAACAAGCCTGCAGCAGCCATCGACACGATGGAATACAATCAAAGCTCTCTCCATACTCGAATCGCCCGCCTGAGAAAAAGCTCGTCCATAAAAATCACTCCCCCATCGCCGGCAGCAAAAAAACAGTGTCTGCAGTTGGTGAATATGGCCACCAACAATTTCAGGCTGGCCAAAAAGTATATCCGGCAAAACCGCCTGGAGGATGCAGAAAATATTATTGCAGCCACCATTACGGGCAGAATCCTGCGATGCGTGAACAGTCTGACCAAATGACGCATGAATATGGGCTGTCTCCATAGTTGAATGACTTAGGAGCAGCCCCTTTTTGCAATCTATCGATTTACATCTTATTGTGGTGTGTCAATAAAACTAACGCGGATTAAAATTGACGTTGATATTCAGTTCGCCCGTTGCGACGCTGTCGGATGGGGTAATTTTGATTGTGTCGACTCCTACAACCGTAAAGGATTTGTATTCACCCGGCTTCACGATCAAACTGAACGGAAGCGGCGGAGCCAGCGTTCCGCCTCTCAGAAAATTGACTGTCACCGGACCTGTCGAAGAACCGTTGTTAAGCACATATCCGGTTATGGCCGCAAGCTGATCCGCTGTATACGGAAAGATGGATGCATCAACGGCCATCCACGGATGATCGATTTGATTCGGAATCAGGGCTGTCGAGCAACACCCCTTGTGTCCGGACATGCAACTTCCTCCTTCGTCTTAACAAGCAAATATGGTTGTTTTCAAGCGAATATGTATGGACTACCCCCAAACAAGTTGGAGGCAGTTCGGCTTCGTAAGGAAAGGCATGTCGGAAGCGTTACATCGGGTTTGCGTTGATCACAAGGTTTAGTTCGCCGGTGACAGCAGAGCTTGCGGTTGAGGCACGAACGGTAATCGTATCAGCCCCGACAACAAATATGGTCCGATATTGACCGGGAGCAACAGCAAATCTCGTCAATACTCTTCCTCCGGATAATAAAGAAATCGTCGCAGAGGTATTGGAAACATCGTTGTTCAGCACATATCCGTTAATCGCTCCGAAAGCGGAACCCAAGCCGGCGGTCAAAACATACGTATTCGTCACCGTGCTGCCTGAAACACTGTACGTGATGTTGCTGGCAAACGGCAAATATGTCGGAGCAACTTTATTGATATCGTACGGCATTTGTTTCACCCCCTCCCCGATTTCGATACTCTATCGTATTTCTAATTCCATTGGGTTGTCTCCGATAAATGACCAAGCCATCCGTGGATTTATAGTTTATGGCTTCTCATTCAAGAGCGAATTCCATAGAAACGATCTTGTCGCAATCAATCTGCAGATTGCTTGCCAAACTTCGGCAAACACTGTTGAAATGATCAAAGACTTCATATTGAATTTGAATGGCTGCAATCATGTCAAACGATGTCTTGAGCGATCCAAGCTCGTTCATCCGATAGCAACCGTACAAAAAGAAGGTCTGGAAATATTGGGGATGCAAATGGGGAGACATAAATTGAAAAATTTCTTTGAAATTATTTTCATAGACTTCACGAAGCTGTTGGCGAACCGCGGAAAAATCGGCCTGCTCCGACAAAGAGATCCACCGTTCGCACCTTGCCATGCTTTGAGCGGCCTGCTTGCCAAGTGCACGGTAAACGGCGATGTATTTTTTCAGCTCCGCCTGCAGATCCCGCAATTTATTTTTTCTTGCCGTCCAATCCAAATTCGCCTTATTGTCGCGAATCAACGCATCCAGACTAAAGGGCGGACGATTCCTGCAGTATTGCTCAATCGCATCCGCCAGCTTCATGCAAACCGTTCCTTGGATTTTGGCCCCGCTTTCCGTCGTATTAATGACCGCAGCCTGTGAAGTCTGCGCGATCATCTGCTCGAAGATCATTTTGAATTCATACCAAATCTTGTTTGTGGCAATCTGTTTGCCGTCATTGCTTTCCACAAAGATCACAGGCTCGGATTTGAGTTTTTCGACGATATCCTTCAGCCTTTCCTCCGAATAGATCGATTGTCTGCTGTGGGTCGTTCCGTCGGTATCATAGGCAAGATCCTGCCCGACCAGCACGATCGGGTTCGCTCCCATAAATACCGCAGCCTCGTAGGCAAAATGGGCCACACTGGTGCCGCCGTAAAGCCCGCTTCCATCGCCGATCAGCCGATTGACAAATTGACTGCTGTGTTCCTGACGAAAAACGGGGATTTTCGGACCGGCAAAGGAGGAGAAGATTCTCGGATCGGCTCCCGAAAACGCAAGCAAAGCCATATTCCGCGGATATTCGGCTTGTTCAAAGTAGAACACATAATCTCTCGAGTTCCGCTCCAGCACACAGATCGCATCCGGTACGACGCCGTTTTTCATCAATGGAACAATCGCCGATTCACAGCATAAGATCAAACCTTTGCCCGCAATTTTTTTTAATTCGGGAAGCTGTTTATCCAACGAAGGCCCGTTTGCTATAATAAATGCCGGAATATTTTTGAATTGATCCTGCAAGCTGCTGAAATACGGATTTTTCAACACCGTCTCACTGTTCTCCACCATGTTGTGAAAGCCCAGCAGTGAATCCTGATGGTCGTTGCCAATTTTAAACAGCTGTAACCGCAGCCGCTCGAAAACCTGCTCCTGAATTTTCAAATATTCGCTTTTGTAGATCCGCGAGTTTGGCGCAAACACAATCGACGGGGCCGTAAAAAAAGCCAAATCCAATGTGGAAATGAGCTTCTGAAAACTTTCGGAAAAATCGTCGAAATCGCCGACAAAGAACACAAATCTGCCGGTCTTTATCATCGGCTCCAAATCAAAATAATGCAGCATCGCGGCAAAAATATGAATATTGCGTTCAAAAACGGCAATGACGTTGTCCTGATGAAGATTCTTGAATACCTCCAACAACGGATAACCGAAACCGCATCCGTAAATAAACAATGTTCTGATCTTGTTGAGCGACAGCCGCTCGGACCAACGCTGCGCCTGGGTCAACGGATCGATACTGTTCAAATGCACAGGAACCCCGTCTTTTCTGACTTTACAGATAGGGTAGCCTGTCGTTGAGGATACGATATCGACAACCTTCCATATGTCATCCGAATCGATTGATTGCATTTGCCGCTTCAACGGAACCGGGAGCAGCCGCAGATTTTTCATAAATGTCTCTTGCCGATTCATCGGGTTCGCCGCAAGCTCCGTCATTCATCTTCACATCCTTTCTTCCATTGAACGAGGAACGGATGCATTTGAAACTCGATCCAGTCGATGATGGCGACGACATCTTTATTCCGGACAAATCCATACAGATCTTCCAAATACGCGAGCAGCCGCTCCTGCCGTTCCCCCAAGCCGTCCAAATGAATTGCGATCACATGCTCCAAATCCTCCAATGCGCGCAGAAAGCTCCCCAAACCGGCGGCATCCTGATCGAGCTTCCAATTTTCAGCGCATTCAAGCATATTCCCGTCCAACTGTTCCAGTTCCTGTAAAGCATTACGTCCCATTTGAACGAATTTCCTTTCGCTTCGTTTTTTGTTTGCGGATGACAGCCATCCCGTATTGCGGAAGCTCTTCAAATTCGATCTGACAATCCGGGAATGTTTCCATCAGTTCCGTCAATCCCAGACCCTTAGTGGTATAGGACAGAAACGGTTCCAATTGCTTTTCTGCGTCTTTATGCAGATTGGCAGCAATGATGATTCCATCATCGGAAAGCACTCTCAGCATTTCCCGGCCGGTTTGTCGCAGCATGAATTCATCCAAAATATGCATCAGCATACCGAAGCTCACAATGATGTCAAACCGGTTATCCCCAACAGGAAGCTCATTGGGATAGGTTTCCAGCCAGTTCATTCCGGGCGGTGACGAGTTCCTGGCCAAGTCCAGAATTGATTTCGAAAATTCCGTACCGGTTAGTCTTTCGGGCATCGCCCCCCAATCCAGAAACTTGCTCAGCCACCAACCGTCCCCACAGCCTACATCCAGTACATGAGTCCGCTTCAGATCACGGAAGCCACATGCCCCAAGTTTTTGCATAATTGTTTCTTGATTCACAAGTTTTTTGAATGATAAGTAAAAACCGAAAAGGCTCAAATCAACCTCCATCCACTCCTTCAATCGTCTTGTCTCTTCGTGAATCGCTTCCTTCTTCTCTTGCTCGGCAATCTTTTCCGGATTCGGTACAAACTTTTTCCATCCGAATTGTTGATACCAATATAAATTAATAGGAATCTGATTCATCATCGCCTTGATGATTTGATGAAAGCGGGAGACTTTATATTGGGTTTCCATGAGTTCTTCCTGGGACCACAGGACGGAATTTAAGCCTGCGGCTTCTTTTCGTATATGCCCCAGCAGTTCTGCCAGTTGACCCTTCATCGGCGCAACCCTCCCTTCATGTCGTATCATTTTATTTTGGCTGCGGTGAGAAAAATCGGGCATTTGGATTACAGCTGCAAAAATGATGAACAAACCCATGGATGGGTGTCTTATCACCCAATGACCAAAGTCGATACATTATAAGCAGGAACTTTTGAGGGAGAGATCGTATGTGCGGCTCAAGCTGTAATACTGGAATTTGTTGCGGAATTCATGAAAATCTGGTGCAAGATTGCGTGGAATGCAGATGGGTGATCTATGACCAGACTCCTCAGGTCATTTATCAGTCGAGTGAAATCGTCTCCGCCTCCGGATCGATCGAGCAATCCAGCAGTACCGCGGGCATGACCCAGGTTACGATGACATTCTCGATAGGCGAAACTGTCATAAAGAATTTTACGTTGACCAACCGACAATGTTTGGCTTTTACGGTGATCGGATTCGACACGATTACATTACACGGAAATGGCGTTTCACCATTGGAAAGTGCTTCCGGAAGGCTCTGCATCACCCCAAGATATCCGGCGTTTTAGGGCGCGCGATGCCTTTATCCGTAAATTGGACCTTCTGCCGAGATAGATGTCCAAACATAGCCGTGCTGATGGAATATATATAGGATTAATCGGTGAACCGGCTATACCGGAGGGGGGATAGCGATTAAAAAAACAAACAGTCGGCAAATCATAAAGCAAAAAACGAAAGTGATCCAGGTCAATAAACAATCGACCATTGTGAACGTCGGCCGTCCTTGCAAATTCAAAAAAAAACGCTTTCGAAGAGTCCGAACAACGCTTGAAAAAATATGCGGCCGGATATTTCAAGCCTGCGACTCAGAGCCCAAAGTTTATTTCAGAGCTGTCGATCAACGACCCTCCGCGGTCATACAGGTGGAAAACAAATCCGCTTGCACAATGAAAGCCGTCGTCCAGCTGAATGACAACCGCAGCTTTACGCAGATCATCGAACGGGAGCAGCAGGTTTCCATCGATGTCCCTTCCATCCAATATTTGAAAATTGAGTGCGATGGGGATACAGGCGGCTACTGCAGGGGATTTTATACGTTATGTTTGCGCCGCAAAGTAAGATGTTGACAGGCAAAATGAGGGATGCCTCGATGAAGCTGGGTCTCGGGACCGTTCAATTCGGATTGGATTACGGGGTTTCGAACAAGAAGGGTAAAACGCCTCCGGAAGAGGCGTACGATATTCTGGAAGCCGCCCATCGGCTGGGGATTCGGGTCCTTGATACAGCCGCTCTTTATGGCAGCAGCGAAGAAACGCTGGGACATTGCCTCCTGCCTCATCACAACTTTAGCATCATCACAAAAACGCCGCAATTTTCCTCTCCGACTCTTGCCCCTTTTGACGCGAAGCTGCTGGTAGACACTTTTCACCAATCTTTAACGAGAATGAGGCAGAAATCGATTTATGGCCTGCTCATCCATCAAGCGGATGATTTATTGAAAGATAACGGACATTTGTTGGCGGAAACCATGGTTCGGCTCAAACAAAGCGGGTTCGTCGAAAAAATAGGAGTTTCCGTTTATACGGGCGCGCAGATTGACCGCATATTGGAGCTTTATCCTGTTGACATCATTCAACTGCCGCTCAATATTTTGGATCAGCGCCTGCTGCTCAGCGGCCACTTGAGCAAGCTCAAAAAGTCCGGTATCGAAATTCACGCCCGTTCCGTGTTTCTGCAAGGCCTGCTGCTCATGAATCCCGCACATCTCCCTGAATATTTCAGTCCCGTAAAAAAACATCTTGAACATTTCCAACTTTCCATGCGCCGAATCGGAATATCCCCGAAACAAGCGGCACTGCAGTTTGTGATGGGAATCAAGGAAATCGATACCGTTCTGTGCGGGGTCAACAATCGCGCTCAGCTCTTGGAATTATCGAACCTTGCAAGACTTCCGTCGGAGCCATTGGTTCCGGAACGCTTCTCGATATCGGACGACACGATCTTGAACCCTTCCAAGTGGCGAATTGACACTCATTCATGAAAAACGCAGAGTCGACAAAATGAAGGTGAGCATCCATGTTTCAAAACAAAAGAATTCTGATAACCGGAGGCACTGGCAGCATCGGCAAGGAACTCGCCAAACAACTGCTTTCCCGCAATCCCGCCGCCATAAGAATTTTCAGCAGGGACGAGTACAAACAATTTGAAATGGCGCAAGAATTCGGCGCCACCCAAAAAATGAGATTTTTGCTTGGCGATGTCAGGGATAAAGACAGGTTGTCTTATGCCGCCAAAGATATTGATTTCATTTTCCATTTGGCTGCACTCAAGCAGGTTCCGGCCTGCGAATACAATCCGTTTGAAGCGATTCAAACCAATGTCATCGGGACGCAAAATGTGATTAAAGCGGCGCTTGAACATAGCGCAACCAAAGTATTATTGACCAGCAGCGACAAAGCGATTAATCCGACCAATACGATGGGAGCATCGAAATTAATCGCCGAAAGATTATTCATTGCGGCCGAAAATTATAAAGGATCCAATCCGACGGTATTTACGACCGTTCGTTTCGGGAATGTGATCGGTTCACGGGGTTCAGTCATACCTTTGTTCGTAAAACAAATACTCCAAGATAAAAAAATAAGGGTGACTCATCCGGATATGTACCGCTTCATGATGTCCGTCTCCGAAGCTTGTCAATTAATGCTTCAAGCAATGACGAAGGCTCATGGGGGCGAAATATTTGTTTTGAAAATGCCTGTCGTCCGGCTGGGGGACTTGGTTCAAGCGATATTGGAACTGGTAGAGGAAAAATTTTCCATAAAAAAACGGGAGATACAAATCGAAACGATCGGACTTCGCCGCGGCGAAAAAATGATTGAAGAATTGATGTCGGAAGAGGAAACGTATTTAGCGACGGAACATGATAACATGTTCACGATTTCCCGAGCTAATGATCGCCCAAGCAAGCCGCCGCCCCGTTTCAATCGTCGTGCCGGTCAAGCACAAAGCAAAAAGCTTCCTAAAGAGACGATCAAAAAAATAATCATGGAGCAACTGCATACCATGGATATCGAGAGTTATCTGCAAGGTGAGCCATAAGATGAGGGTTGTTTTTCGGGTGGATGCCTCCGCGCAACTGGGAACCGGCCATCTCATGCGCTGCCTTGCGCTGGCCGATGAGCTGCGGTCGAAGGGGGTTGAAGTTTCTTTTATTTGCCGGGAACCTTCCGAACACCTTTGCGACGATGTGGAACGAAAAAGAGACTATCGTTTGCATCGGCTGACTCAAGCCGCGCCGCAGTCGGATGCCGAAGAGACGAAATCTATTTTGTCTAGAGAGCGGCGGGTCGATTGGTTGATTGTCGATCACTATGGCTTGGATGCTCAATGGGAACAACAGATGAGACCCTATGTCAGAAAAATCATGGTTATTGATGATTTGGCAAATCGTCCGCATGACTGTGATCTATTATTGGATCAAAACTTCTATATCGATATGCATGCGCGATATGAAAATCTGTTGCCGAATCAGTGCCGGAAATTGCTGGGTCCGGAGTATGCGCTGCTTCGTCGGGAATTCAAAGCGGCTCGAAAAGATCTAAAAGAGCGAAACGGGAAAATTCGCCGCATTTTGATCAGCTTTGGCGGAAGTGACCCGACAAACGAAACGTTGAAGGTTCTTCAAGCCATTCGACTTTTGAAAAGAAATGATATTTCCATCGATGTCATCGTGGGTATAGAAAGTCCGAATAAGGAGCAGGTAAAAAAAATCTGTTCGCAAATGCAACATGCAACTTTCCACTGCCAAGTAGAAAACATGGCTTATTTCATGGCGAATGCCGATTTGGTTGTCGGTGCGGGAGGCGTTTCAATGTGGGAACGCTGTTTTCTCGGATTGCCGTCCATCGTTGTGGTGACCGCCCAAAATCAAAAAGATGCCGCATCCGCCGCCGCCAAATCCGGAGCGATCTGGAATTTGGGTTGGCACGAAAACGTTGATCCCGCCATGCTGGCTTCAACGATCCATAGAGCGTTAAACAGCCCCAATGATATTAAGAGAATGGCGGAGCGCGCAATCCGTTTAATGGAAAATGCGGAAACAAGCAAAGACTCCCGGGTGGTCGAGTTCCTCATCGAGAAACCTGTGCTGAAACGCGAACATTATCGGCTGAGACCGATCACGGAAGAAGATTTGGAAAAAGTCTTAACATGGCGGAACTCCGAGCGTATTCGCGCAAATATGTATACCGATCATATCATTTCCGAGTTCGAACACAAAGAATGGTTTCAAAAAATTAACAACGATCCTGCAGTTGCCTGCATGCTTTATGAGATCAAAGGGGTACCTGCAGGGGTCATTCATTATACAAATATTGATAGACGAAACCAAAAGTGCGAATGGGGATTTTATTTGGGTGATCCTGATTTGCCGAAAGGAACTGGAATCATCATGGGCTATTTGGGGGTGGAATATGCCTTTGAAAACATGGGAATCCGGAAACTGTACGGCGAAGCGTTCGCATTTAACCGGGCCAGCATCAAATTTCACCGCAAACTCGGATTTGTCCAGGAAGGACGATTGACAAAGCATATCCGCAAAAACGGTCAATACGAAGATGTTCTCCTATTCGGGCTGCAACATGAGAAGTGGTTGAGTTTTAAAGCGCAGCTGGCGCATTGTGTTTTTCATATTCCCAATGAGTAAGGAGTTTCGATGGATACCATTCAAATTGCGGACAGGAAGATTGGACGGGATCATCCGCCGCTGATTGTCGCGGAAATGTCCGGCAATCACAACCAATCCCTTGAACGGGCTCTGGAGCTGGTAGAAGCGGCGGCCAAGGCGGGGGCACACGCATTGAAGCTGCAAACTTATACGGCAAATACCATGACATTGGACCTTCAACAAGGCGATTTCTATATTGACGATCCCAATAGTCTTTGGAAAGAAAGATCTCTCTATCAATTATATCGGCAGGCTTATACCCCATGGGAATGGCACAAACCCATTTTCGACCGCTGCAAAGAACTGGGTCTGATCGGATTCAGCACGCCGTTTGACGTAACCGCGCTGGCGTTTTTGGAATCTCTGGATGTTCCATTCTATAAAATCGCGTCCTTCGAAAATACGGATATACCGCTGATTAGAAAGGTCGCCGCTACCGGCAAGCCTATGATCCTCTCTACGGGCATGGCGACCTTGGCGGAACTGGAAGAATCGGTTCAAGCCGCGCGGGAATCCGGTTGTCGCGATTTGATTTTGCTTAAGTGCACCAGTTCGTACCCGGCTTCCCCGGAAGACAGCAATATCGCGACGATTCCGCATATGAGCGGATTATTTCAATGTCAAGTCGGAATATCCGACCATACCCTCGGCATCGGAGCCGCGATTGCCAGTGTTGCCATAGGTGCGACGGTGATTGAAAAACATCTTGCCCTTTCCCGCGATTGCGGAGGGGTGGATGCCGCCTTTTCCCTGGAACCCCATGAAATGGCGGCGCTGGTGGAGGAAAGCAAAAGAGCGTGGCAAGCTTTGGGAACCGTTCATTACGGTCCCACCGAAAAAGAGAAGGCTTCCCTCCGGTTCCGACGCTCCCTATATGTTGCAAGTGATATGAAAGCGGGAGAGGTTTTTACTCCGGACAACTTGCGGGTTATTCGGCCCGGTTACGGTTTGCCGCCTAAATACTATGACCAGCTGCTGGGCAAACCGATTAAACGGGATGTGAAGAAAGGAACGGCCGTTACCTGGGAATTCATTTAAAATGGCGCGAAAAGAGGAATCGCTTATGAATGTTCTAATTACCGGCGGCGCGGGATTTATCGGACGTTGGACGGTTAAAACTTTATTGAACAAAGGACACGAGGTTTGGATTCTTGATAATTTATCCAACGGAAGAACTGAAAATTTGCATGAGTTTCAAGGTCATCCGCATTTAAAAGAAGTGATGATCGGGGATATCAAGGACCGGGAGCTGATTCGCAATCTCCCCTTCGCCTCCTTCGAAATCTGCATCCATCTTGCCGCCTCGATCAATGTTCAGGACAGCATTGATGATCCGGAAACCACTTTTGCCAACGACGCGCTGGGAACTTTCCTGCTGTTGGAGGAGTGCCGCAAACATCGCACAAAGATGGTATATATGAGCACTTGCATGGTTTATGACCGTTCCTTTGATGAACGGGGAATCGCCGAAGATCATCCCGTGAAACCCGCATCTCCCTATGCAGGCGCAAAACTCGCCGGGGAGAATATGGTGCTTTCCTATCATTATGCCTATGGATTGCCGGTGGTCGTGCTCAGGCCATTTAACACTTACGGACCATTTCAGAAATCCGGGGGAGAAGGAGGGGTCATTCCAATTTTCATCCAAAGAAAACTTGCATCCGAACACCTATTAATTAACGGGAATGGGGAGCAAACCAGAGATTTTTTGTATGTGGAGGATTGCGCTGATTTTATCATTCTGGCGGCGGAATCGGACCGTGTGAACGGCGAGATCTTGAATGCGGGCGTTGGGCGGGATGTGACCATCAATCATTTGGCGGAAATGATTGCGGGGAATACGCGGCAAATTCGGCATATTCCGCATATTCATCCGCAGAGTGAAATCATGAAGCTCCTATGCAATAACAGAAAAGCGGATGCATTATTAGGTTGGAAACCAAAAACGGCTTTGTCCGAAGGCCTGAAAATCACTGAAGAATGGTTGAAAAATCAGCGGCGCTTATCCGATTCGGGTGAAGGTTAATGGGCACATTGGCCTTATTCGGCGGCAAGCCCGTCAGGGACAGCTTTCTCCCATACGGTCATCATTGGTTGGATGAGGATGATATGCAGCAGGTCGTCCAAACGTTAAAAAGCCCCGTCATTACCCAGGGGTCCGTCGTAGAACAATTCGAGGAGGCGGTTGCCGACTACACGGGTGCCAGGTACGCCGTGGCTTTTTCCAGCGGAACCGCGGCTTTGCACGGAGCCTGCCATGCGGCGGGACTGGAGAATGGGGACGAGTTGTTAACCTCGGCCAACACCTTTGCAGCCAGTGCGAATTGCGCCCTTTATGTCGGAGCGCAACCGGTGTTTGCGGATATCGACCCACGCACGTACAATATTGATCCCGGCGGGATAGAGAATCGGCTCAGCGAACGGACAAGGGCGATCGTCCCGGTTGATTTTTCCGGCCAGCCGGCCGACCTGGATCCGATCATGAAGCTTGCCGAAAAGCACGAGCTGGTGGTCATCGAAGACGCAGCCCATGCGTTGGGGGCGCTGTACCGCGGCCGGAAGGTCGGGACCCTGGCGGATATGACCATGTTCAGCTTTCATCCGGTGAAGCTGGTTACCACGGGTGAAGGCGGCATGATCGTCACGGATCATCGCGAATGGTATGAGAAATTGAAGAGTTTCCGAACGCACGGGGTCAGCAAAGAACCGAGTCGCATGGGCAGGTATGAGGGCCCATGGTACTATGAAATGAACGATTTGGGATACAACTACCGCATGACGGATTTTCAAGCCGCCTTGGGAGTAAGCCAGATCAAAAAGATCGATCGCTTTTTATACTTGCGCAATCAATGGGCTCAGCTGTACCAACAAGCATTTTCCGGGATAGACGGCATTATCCCGCCCTATCAACCCGATGATATCCGTTCGGGCTGGCATTTATACGTCATCCGATTGGAATTGGAGAAACTCAAAACCGGAAGAAAAGAAATATTCGAAGCGCTGCGTGCGGAAAACATCGGGGTTCATGTGCATTATCTCCCGGTATATTGGCATCCGTACTATGAAAAACTCGGATATCGGAGAGGGCTCTGTCCGCAAGCCGAGGCGTATTATCAGACAGCGATCACGCTCCCGTTGTTTCCGAAAATGACCAAAAGCGATGTGGAAACGGTGGTTGAGGCGGTGAAAAAAGTCGTTCGTTTTTTTCGGAAATAAGCGATAAACACATGCAGGAGGATTATCGTGGACAAGATGAGTATCCTGAACAGAATCAAAGAGTTATACGATCGGAATAGTAATATCTTGAAGTACTTAAGAAATTTGGATGCTGGCAGCGGCAACTCTGTCGGGGATATTGCAATCAGCTATGATTTTCAGGCCGGAGTTTATACCGAAGCTTATAAAAAAGATCCCGCTTTTCGAAACGAATTCGGTTGCCGCTTGGCCAAGATTATTCAGAGTCTTGGGCATTTTTCTTCATTATTGGAAGTCGGTGTCGGGGAAGCGACAACGCTGGGACCCACACTCAAGCAATTTAAAGCCGCCCCCAAGCAGTGTTACGGTTTCGATATTTCATGGTCGAGAATAAAATACGCAAGGAAATTCCTGAGCGAAATCGACTCTCGCGACATAGAGCTCTTCGTCGGCGATTTATTCCGCACTCCGTTGAAAAACAACTCCATAGAAATCGTTTATACGAATCATTCCATCGAACCTAATGGAGGGAATGAGCGTGCGGCATTGGAGGAACTGTATCGCATTACGAACAAATATTTGATTTTATTGGAGCCGTCCTACGAATTTGCAGACGAGCAAGCCAGAAACAGAATGATCGAGCACGGCTATATCACCAATCTGTATGCAACGGCCAAAGAACTCGGATACGACATCATCGAGCACCGATTATTCGATATCTCCGTCAATCCGCTTAATCCCACAGGACTGATGATCATCCAAAAGCAAGAACACGGCACGATCGCGGAGCCGTTATGCTGCCCGATAACCAAAACGGATTTAATCAGAAGGAATCATGCGCTTTTTTCTCCGGAAAGCTTGTTGGCTTACCCGATCATCGATGATATTCCGTGCTTGCTGCAACAAAATGCGATTGTCGCAACCAAATTTTTGGATAACCAGTAACCTATGGGGGGCCGGAAAAATGGAACTGCATAAATTATTCGATCTTACCGGAAAAAATGCGATCATTACCGGCGGAGCGGGATATTTGGGCAAGTCCATCTCCGAAAGCTTATCGGAGGCAGGGGCGAATGTTTTTGTGGCAAGCAGGGATTTGGAGAAGTGTACGGCTTGGGCCTCCCAATTATCCGGCAAGACTCGCAACTATGCTGAAGGCCGGAGGTTGGACATCTCCGACGAGCTTTCAATTCAGTCTTGTTTTGAGGATATTTATGCTAGATTCGGCACAATTGACATTCTCGTGAACAATTCCTCGTTTTCCTCCCCGGGCAAGGTGGAGGAATTGACGGAAAAAGCATGGAACGATGGCATAGACGGAACGCTGAACGGAGTGTTCAGATGTACGAAATATGCGCTTTCTTATATGATGGCCCAGCGAAAAGGCGTCATTCTCAATGTGGCTTCCATGTATGGAGTCGTATCTCCAAATCCGGAAATTTACGGAACAACCGGCTTTGACAATCCGGCAAATTACGGAGCTGGGAAAGCCGGAATCATCCAATTCACCAAGTATGTCGCATGTCATTACGGCCGATTCGGCATCCGCTGCAACGCGATTTCCCCGGGACCGTTCCCGCAGGAAGACGTTCAGAAGAATCCATGGTTTATGGAACAATTGAGCCGAAAAACCCCCTTGGGGAGGATCGGTCGACCGGATGAACTGAAAGGAGCAGTCGTGTTCTTGTCTTCGGAAGCGTCCAGCTATATCACGGGGCAAAATATTTGTGCCGACGGAGGCTGGACAGCTTGGTGAACGGGAAGAAGATCATCACAGTCATCCAAGCGCGGTTTAACTCCGCAAGGTTGCCCGGAAAGGCGCTCTTGGATCTATGCGGCAAACCGGTGCTGGAAAGAGTTGTCGATCAAGTGAGGCAGGCGAGTCATTCCGGAGAAATTTGGGTCGCCACTTCGGATCAGAGTACGGATGATCCGATCGCGCGCACCTGCGACAGATTGCATGTACATGTCCATAGAGGAAGCCTGAGTGATGTTCTGGGGAGATTCTGCGGAGCCGTTCATCAGTCGCAAGCCGATCTCATCGTTCGGGTAACGGCCGATAATCCGTTAACGGAACCCCGATTCATTGATGCGGGAGTTCTTCAAATGATGGCAGATCGGTACGACTACATCTATTTCGAGAACATACCCTACGGTTCGGGGGTGGAGATTATTACCAAGGAGGCTTTATTTGCGTCTGATCGAATGGCCTTGGATGCACAGGACCGGGAACATGTCACTTCCTTCATGAAGCGAAATCCAGGCCGATTTCATATCGGCAGATTTTCCCCTCCGACCCGACTATCGCGCCCCGACATTCGGGTTACTTTGGATACCGTGGAGGATTACATCCGGTTATTTCATATGTTTCACCATTTCGGAAACACCACCGTGACTTTGGAAAAAGCCATCGCTTATTTGGGTAGAGGAGCGCAATAAAAAACGCGGTACGGTCCAGGAGGAGAGCTGTCTTTTGGGTGTACCCCCGTGACGATAAGACGCGGTACGGAAAGTCCGGAAACGGTCGTTTGCGGAAGCAATACGCTTTCCGGCTTAAATGAGCAGCGAATAGCCGATTGTGTGCGTCTGATGTCGCGCAAACGCTCTAAATGGGTCTGTCCGGCCGGATATGACGATCCCGATGTATCTGATAAAGTCGCCAACATGATCGTAGGAGGTCTTCATTTTGTTTGAAAACAAAACGATACTGATTACGGGGGAAACCGGATCCTGGGGCCAGGAATTAACCCGCAGCCTGCTCGCTTTCAAGCCCAAAAAATCCGCATCTTTTCCCGGAATGAATTTGCCCTGGTTGAAATGTCCCGGACCTTCCATGCCCATGCGAACATAGAGTACCTTATCGGCGACGTGCGTGATTTAAGTGCAGTAAAAACCGCGTGCAGCAAAGCCGATTACGTTTTTCATCTGGCTGCCTTGAAGCATGTGCCGATCGGTGAAGCCCAACCGCTGAAGGTGCTGAATACCAACGTTTACGGAACGGAAAACATCATTCAGGCAAGCATGGAACAGGAAGTCCAAAAAGTCATTTATGTTTCCACGGATAAAGCCGCCGCCCCCGTTAATCTGTATGGCTTTGTTTGCATCCGGGCCGGTAATGACGAGTTTTTTCCTTACGCTTGCCGAAGCGATCGATTTGCTTTTGAAGGCGGCGCATACAGCAGTGGGCGGAGAAACATTCGTGTTAAAAATGAACGCTTGCCGGATTTATGATTTAGCCCATGTTTCAAATTCGATGCGAACTATTATGTCATCCTTCCCGATCAACCCGAACGGCATCTCACGATCCGCACATCCATCATCGGTCCGGAACTGCGCCGGCACGGCATCGGGTTTTTTCAGCGGTTCATGCGGCAAACCGGTCCGGTTCATGGGTACAGCTGTGTGTTCTGGAACGGCATCACCACACTCCAATTAGCCAAATCGATCCATTCGATCCTGTACCGGCCCATTAGCGGACTCGTACACTTGTGTTCGCCCGGCAAGATATCCAAATACGACCTGCTTCAATCCATCCAACAAGCCTTCAACAAAAAGAGATGTTACGATTCAAGCCTATGGCCTCATTCAATCCGACAAGAGCCTGATGAATACCGTCCCGATTTCAATTGCCCCGTCCCTGCGTATTCAAGCATGCTGGCAAAGCTGCCGACGTGGATGGAATCACCGAGAACCCCCCCCATATTGAAAGCCCCCCTGACAATGTGTCAGAGTGGGCTTTTTTCAACCGTATCAGATCACGGCCCTGTATTGGTTCAGCCTTTCTACAATCGCCTGGCCGATCTGGATGGATGCCGTCGCCGCCGGAGACGGCGCGTTGCAGACGTGAATGCTTTTTCTCCCGTCGATAAAGTAAAAGTCGTCCACCAGGCTGCCGTCCGGCTTCAGCGCCTGAGCCCTCACCCCGGCAGGAGCCGGGATCAGGTCCTTCTCCTCAATTTCCGGTATCAGCTGCTGCAGGCTGCGGACGAACGCCCTTTTGCTGTACGAACGCACCATCTCCTCCATGCCTTCGCGCCAAAATTTCGAAGCCAATTTCCAAAACCCGGGGTAAGCCAGCACCTCGGCCAAATCCTTCAGCGAGATGTCGGTCTTTTTGTAGCCCTCCCGCTTGAAGCTGAGCACCGCATTCGGCCCCGCTTCGACGTGGCCTCCGATCATCCTGGTGTAATGGACGCCCAGAAACGGGAACGAGGGATTCGGCACCGGATAGATCAAATGCTTGACCAAATGTCTTTTCTCCGGCACAAGCTCGTAATATTCACCGCGGAACGGCACGATTTTCATGTCCGGTTCGATGCCGCTGCTGCGGACGACACGGTCACTGTGCAAACCGGTGCAGTTGATCAAGAAGCGGGCGCTGAAGTCGCCTTTGTTCGTCTCGACAACGACGCCTTCGCCGGTTTCCAGGATTTTTTCCGCCCTTGTGTTCAGCATCAGGTCCCCGTCATTTTCCGCGATATACCTCGCAAAGGCATGCGACACCTGCTTGTAATTGACGATTCCCGCCGAAGGCACTTGGATCGCCGCCAGACCGTATACATGCGGCTCGATTTCCTTCAGCTCTTCAGCGCCGATTTTCCGCACATTCAATCCGTTATCCAGCCCGCGTTGAAACAAATTATCCATAAGCGAAAGCTCCTCCGGCTTCGTGGCCACGATCACCTTGCCGCATATCTCGTGCTCGATCTCGTGGGCCCTGCAAAATTCAATCATCGAACGGTTACCTTCGCGCGCGAATTTCGCTTTGTAGCTCCCCGGCTTGTAATAGATTCCCGAATGGATCACGCCGCTGTTATGGCCGGTTTGCTGCTTCGCCCACTCATCATCCTTTTCAATCACCAGAAGCTTTGCCTGTGGATGACTATTGAGCAGGGCGTAACCGGCAGAGAGACCGACAATCCCCCCGCCCACAATGATATAATCATACATACATTCCTTCACCCCTCCTTCTTTTTTATTCAAATGATTAGCTATTTCGGGAAAGGGATGGCACTCCACCGCTGTTGAAATTCAAGAACCCTGCACGCCGATCGTGAATCCGCCGGTTTCACGGTCATGCAGAATGCCGCGAAGCGTGCTTTCCAGCTCTTCGCCAAACAATTCTTCGTCTTCCCGGCCAATACATACCGCATATAAGGAATATATTCCAAATTTTGCGGTCCGATGTCGGCATATTGCCGTAGAAATTCCTGCAAACGCTCTTGATTCAATTCGACGTGGTACAGTCTTGTGTGGTCAGAATGCGGAATGACTTTGAATCCGGGATGGGTTTGGACGAATTTCCGGGTTTGAACGAATTTCATTTCAGGCAAAGCTTCTTCCATTTTCATCATGATGCATACCTCCAATCTAATTTTAGTGAAATAGAATAGAAATATATATAGAAATCCCCTTTCGAGGCTTTCTGCATAAAAAAACCAGTCACACCCCTACCCTTGGGAAAGGCGCAACTGGTTTACGATCTGCTTCATGACCGCTTTGATCCTCTCAAAGCTCAGCAGATTTTACAGTTGGTTTGCTTATTTTTATAGACTCGAGAATGCGGATCTATTTGTCAGATACTGATTCTGGAGTATAATATCTTTACAAGTTTGGATCATGCCCAAAAAACACGCAGCAAAAGAGGTGAATCATGATCAATAATACTTACTTTATCGCCGGACACGCTAAGCTGCCGCAAGGCATGGCGGCCAAAAGCGTGTTTGATACACTCACCATCACCGCGGAAATCGACGCCAAATACGGTGTCATTCTGGAAGCTTCGTGCACATTGGCAACCGAACACGGCAAAAGCTATGTAGGTCAATTATTAAGGGGATTCAGCCTGCGCGAAGGCATCGCCGAACCGATACGGGCTTTGCAGCATCATTACCGGGGCAGGGCGGCCAACGCCTTGATCGCCGCTTTGAAGGATCTGCATATGCAGTATGAGCAGTTGAATCTTTCTTGAGGTACGGTTAGAAAATTGAAACGGACCCCGATCCGTAATTCGGGGTCCGTTTATTTTGGGTTCAGTCCTTCATTCAAGTTCACTTTCAGAGCTGATTTTTAAATAACGGATATTTGGTGCTTTATTTTGCAAAAACTTACCGTTCTCTCAGGAGATAAGGGAACTTCATTCCTCTAAATTGGTGGAGATCGCTATTCCCCCCCTATTTAAGGGAACCTTTTTCCCCTATTAAAAAATCCGCTTAATAATTAAGCAATATAACAGAACAAATTTCCTCTATTCACATTCGTGACATTGGAATCCAACCTCATCCAACCGTGAATCGCAAATCTATTACCTGTACTCTCTCGGAATCTTCCGGGCCACGCCGGTTTCGATTGCGGCCCGAATAACACGGTCGCGGACAACCTCTACTACTCTTTTATTAAATACGCTCGGAATGATATAGTGCTTGTTCAATTCATCCTCGCCAACAATAGAAGCGATTGCCTCCGCGCTGGCCAGCTTCATTTCTTCGTTGATCGTCGAAGCGCGGCAATCCAAAGCTCCCCGGAAAATACCCGGGAAACACAGCACATTGTTGATCTGGTTCGGATAATCCGATCTGCCCGTCGCCACAACGGCAGCGATGTCCTCGATTTGCTCCGGAGCAATTTCCGGAGTAGGGTTGGCCATCGCAAACACGATCGGATTGGGGGCCATTGTCAGGACGTCCTCCCGGCTGATAATGCCTCCAGAAGACAAACCGATAAAAACATCCGCTCCCTTCAATGCGTCCTTGATCGATCCGTTGATGCCTCTTTGATTGGTGTTTTCCGCAAACCACTGCTTCATCGGATTATTGCCGAACTGATCCATCCGGTCCTTGGAAAGAATGCCTGTCCGGTCGATTCCGACGATTTCCTTGACGCCGGCGGCGAGCAGAATTTTACTGCAGGCAATCCCTGCCGCGCCTACTCCGGCAACGACGATTTTAACATCCTTGAGCGTTTTGCCGGCCAGCTTCAGGGCGTTGATCAACCCCGCATACATGACGACTGCCGTACCATGCTGGTCGTCGTGGAAAACCGGAATATCCAATTCCTCACGCAGCCGTTCTTCAATTTCAAAACAGCGCGGGGAGGAAATATCCTCCAGATTGATCCCGCCAAAGGCAGTTGCAATATCTTTTACTGTACGGATGATTTCTTCCGTATCCTGCGTCTCCAGACAGATCGGAAAGGCGTCGACATTGGCAAATTGCTTGAACAGCACCGCTTTTCCTTCCATAACCGGCATGGCTGCGCGGGCACCGATATTCCCGAGACCCAGCACTGCGCTCCCGTCGGATACGACAGCTACCGTATTTCTTTTGATGGTCAAATTGAACGCCTTTTCCGGATCCTCATGAATCGCCATGCAAACCCTTGCAACATCAGGCGTGTAAACACGGGACAAGTCGTCACGGTTTTGAATCGGGGTCTTCGGCACCATGGACAGCTTGCCGCCCAGATGAAGCAAGAAGGTGCGATCGGAAACATGCACCAATCTCACATCGGACATTTGGCCAATGACCTCGATAATTTTGTCGACATCCCCTGCATCTTCCACATTTACGGTTAAATCTCGGGTAATCGTATCCTTGCTGGAGCCAGCAAAGTCCATGCCGACGATGTTGCCCCCGGCTTTCGCAATCATGGTTGCGACTTCTCCGAACTTGATCCGGTCGGTACTCATTTCCAAACGCAGAATCACATTTTTACCGCCCAGATATCCAGTTGGATTTGAATCCATTTCCATCCACATCCTCGAATAAGAATAATTACCGCTGAATTTACAACCATGATTTCATTGTACCTAAGAATATATAATATCTCTGTCAGGATTTCAATGGAAAGTTCATTGAATTTTTGTTCTTATTCGAACACTTTACATCCCTGCTCCAGCGCTTGCCGAATCGTTCCATTACATTCTCCGGAACAATCGGCTTTAACAAATAAGCTTTTGCGCCAAGTTTGATCGCTTCAAAAACCTTGTTCCTTTGATTAAATGCACTGATGCCATTTTACCTGGAGAAATGCCAATTCCCGTATCCGTTACAGCGATCTCTATTTGACTGCCGATTCTCGAGGCGGAAATAAGAATGGTTCCCCGCTCCGTAAATTTAACCGCATTGCCGATCAAATTATTCAAAATTTGCTGAAGCCTGTTTTCATCCGCGAGAATGAAGATGCCCCGCTGCACTTCGTTGAACATTTGCAAGCGCTTGCTGTCGGCCAGCGGTTCGATGATTTTCAGGGCGACGTCCGCAGCCTGATGCAAATCGACAGGCTTCAAGTGCACGTGAATGTCCTTATGCTTTAATTTTGAAAAATCCAGAATGTCATTGACCAGGCTGCTCAATCTTTTGCAGCTTGACACAATCAGCTGAAGATTATATACGGCCCTCTGCGGCAATTTGCCGCCGATCCCGTCAATCAGCGATTCGGCGATCCCGATAATTCCGTTCAGCGGGGTTCGCAGCTCGAGAAGTATTGGCCAGAAATTCATCCTTGAATTTGTCGAAGACAATCAGTTTCTCCGACAGCCGCTCGACATCCTGGAAAGCTCTTGAGAATTTTTTGGATAAAATAACCGATTGCGAGAAAATAAAGAACAGCAGTCCGAATTTCACCAAGGAATCCTTGTCCAAATATCCGAGGCTGGCCAGCATATCGTTGATCGCCGTCAGGAACAGAACCAAAAAACCCGCGATAAACAGCCTTGCTCCTTCAAGCCTCCGACGAACAGCGCGGATCAAAATATAAAGAACATAAATCAGCCAGATGACGGACAAGATCTCGTAAGAAAGAAGCGTCATATCAAAAATTTTTGGCGGCGCCGCAAGCACGATCAATGACCAGATGACCCCGGCTGACAGCACAAAGCGAGCATTTTCCGGGAAAATAATTCGTCGTACAGAGAATACACCAACAGCATCAATGTCGGCACTGCCCAAATAAAAGGATAAATACAGCATTCTGACATAGCCGTACCAATTGATCCAAGGAAAAATATCCAGCAAAAACACTTCATCCACCAGCATTACCCTGAGTGCCAGCAGCAAGCAAAAAATACCGAAATATAAAGGCGCCTTGTTCTGCGTCCGCAGCGCAAACAGCACCAAATGGTAGACGGCCATGATGAGGATAAGCCCAAAGGCGAACAATTCGCAAGCCAAGCTGATTTCCCTTTGATTCCGGATTTGCTGGTACGGACCAAACTCGATGCTGTTCATGCCGCCCGTCGTCCAGACAAAATTGGAAATCTGCAGGGTGATCACATTGTCACTGCCGGTCTGTCATTCACCCATAGCTTGTAGGAGATAAATACATTTTTCAATCTGCTGGCATACAGAAGGTCGGGACGATCCGTAATCACCTTCAGACGCATCGTGGCATATCCGTCGCCGGAAAGCTTCGTTCCGTTCACCTCCGTATCCTCCCATAGACCCGGAACGGAGATCAGGCCTGTCGGCATCGGATG
The DNA here is from genome assembly GCF_035282765.1 of Ferviditalea candida. Taxonomy (GTDB): domain Bacteria; phylum Bacillota; class Bacilli; order Paenibacillales; family KCTC-25726; genus Ferviditalea; species Ferviditalea candida. The sequence goes on from NZ_JAYJLD010000014.1 coordinate 89,602, forward strand.
TCCATGGTCAAAATCCTCGGGCGTCAGCAATCGATTCCAATACATTTCCCGCTCTCTGTCCATGGCCACCGTACCCTCGCCGGAGAAATCCCATTCGGACAAATCCAGCACACCGTTGACCGCCAATGGGGGACTTTTATGGGAAGCTTCGGCGGATGCGCACCCGGACAGCAGCACAAAATGAAGAAAAACGATGAGTAGAATCAAATTGTTCTTTTTCAAGGCGGGAATAACCCCGTTTGTCAAAATTTGAAAAAACCGTCTGTTCCTTTCTTATTTTATCAGACTTCCGGACTAATTTGGCGAACAATTTATGAAATTGTCGAAATTCTCTTCACAAAAAAATCCGGTTTTTTTCTATCCACGGCTACATATGGATATCCTAAGAGAGTTGAATACCCTGCAATAGATTGCAGCCTTAGGGAGGAAGAAGGTCTTGTCGAATCATGGTTTAAACTGGTTTGAAAGCCGGTATCCGGAGTTTGCCGGTTATCCGGTCGCTTATTTCTCGGCGGAATTCGGCATTCACGAATCGCTGCCGATTTATTCCGGCGGGCTGGGTATCCTTGCCGGGGATCACTGCAAATCAGCCGGCGACCTGGGGATTCCCCTCGTCGGCATCGGTTTGCTGTATAGATGCGGATATTTCCGCCAGAAAATCGACGCCCAAGGGAACCAGCAGGCTGAACTTCAAGCGGCGGATTTCAGCAGTCTGCCCATTCGTCCTGTCCTGCAGGACGGCAGCCATCTGCGGGTTTCCGTCGATTTTCCGGGCAGACCTGTTCATCTGAAGGTATGGGCCGCCCAGGCCAATCGGACACAAATCTATTTGCTTGATGCCGACGATCCGGCAAATACCCCGGAAGACCGCCAAATCACCAACCAGCTGTATGGAGGGGGAAGGGAGACCCGCTTGCAGCAGGAAATCCTACTTGGTGTCGGCGGGGTCAAAACGCTGAATGCGTTAGGCATAAAGCCAGGTCTGTTTCACCTGAACGAAGGCCATGCGGCATTTGCCGCACTTGAGCGGCTGCGAAAATTGCTGCATGACGGGCTCCCGTTCAACGCGGCAATGGAAGCGATTCGCGCCGGAACGCTGTTTACCACGCATACTCCCGTGCCCGCCGGTCACGACGTCTTTGACAAGCATCTGTTTTTGCAATATTTTCAAGGCCGGCATGAGGAGTGGGACGCAAATATCGAGCGATTGATCGATTTGGGATGGGATTCGGAGAAAAACGGCTTCAACATGACCTATCTTGCCTTGAATACGGCGACGAAACGCAATGCGGTCAGCAAGCTGCACGGCCGTGTTTCCAGGGAGATGTTCCGTTCCTTTCATGGAGGAATCGATGCCGAGGATGTACCCGTTGAATCGATTACGAACGGGGTCCACCTGAACACCTGGATGGCCGCTCCGCTCAGGCAGCTGCTTGAGCGGCATTTGCCGGCAGATTGGCGGGATCGAATGTCGGAGTCTGAGCAGTGGAACGGTGTAGAACGGATACCGGACGAGGAATGGTGGGCGATTCACCAACAACTTAAAGCAGACATGATCCGCTTTGTCCGCAGTCGAATCGCCGATCCCCGCGATACCAACGGACAAACGACGGATGTCCCGAGGCAAGTCCGCTGCGATCTGCGAACCGACGTGCTTACCATCGGCTTTGCCCGCCGGTTCGCGGCTTACAAACGGGCAACGCTGCTGTTCAGCGATCTTGATCGGCTCGATCGAATCGTCAATCATCCCGAACGGCCCGTCCGTTTCCTATATGCCGGAAAAGCGCATCCTGCGGATATTTCCGGACAGGACTTGATCCGCGAGGTGCACCGGGTTTCTCAAATGGACCGCTTTTTCGGAAAAATCCTGCTTCTAGAGGATTACGATATGGAGATGGCCCGCTGCTTGGTGCAAGGGGTCGATGTCTGGATGAACACACCGCAGGAATTGATGGAGGCCAGCGGAACAAGCGGTCAAAAGGCGGCGATGAACGGCGTTCTCAATTTCAGCGTGCTGGACGGCTGGTGGGCGGAAGGCTTCGACGGGACGAACGGCTTTGCGATCGCCGATACCGCTTCGCTGTACGATTCGCTGGAACAAAGCATCGCTCCCCTGTACTACCTTCCCGGCAAACGGGAATGGGTCTCGAGGACGAAGCAATCCGTCCGGACATTGGCACCTGTCTATAATACGGATCGGATGGTGCGCGAATATGCGCAAAAATTTTACGTGCCGATCATGGAAAGAAGTTTGTATTTTCAGTCCAAACAATTTGAAACGGCCCGCAGGGTAGCCGATTTCAAAGCATTTATACAGCGCAGCTGGAAGCTGGTGCGCTTCCTGTCGGTCGATGAACGTCCCGTGCCGGAAGGCACATCTGCAAAGGAATCCAAACAAAAGGAGCTCAAACAAATCGAAGCGGTGGTCGATTTCGGTCCGGTTTGGTATAAGGACGCGGTCGCGGAGATCATTTATTATGAAGAAAATGGCGGCCGATGGGATAGGATCATCGTTCCCATGCGGTCCGAGGGCAGCGGCGAGCTCCCGAACCGATTTCGCTATCGGGCGGAAATTCCGCGCTCTCTCCAGCACGGTCCGCATTTCCGCATCCGCTTGCGGCCGGACAGTCCCGACTTCGCGCATCCTTTCGAGCTGCCTTTGGCAACGTGGAGCGCTTAAGGATATCGGAGGACTGCCAATAGTTCATCCTTTACTTTGCCAAGCAGCTCTTGCGTGGCGGCATCCGTCAGCCTTCCTTCCGAATCGAACTTTTCGCGCGCGTTGACAACCTGTACGATCGGCCGGTTCAGCACGTTCATATTTAAGGCGAACATCACATCGCGCAGATGGCTTTGCGATACTCCGACCCCTACAATGGCGGCACCCATAAGCGCGACAGGCTTTCCGGCAAGCCGGGCCCCCAGCGAACGGCGGGATATCCACTCAATGGCGTTCTTCAATACGGCCGTATAGGATAGATTGTATTCCGGCGTGCTGACCACCAGCGCATCGGCGGAATCCAGCAATTCTTTCAGCTTGACTACAGGCTCCGGGTACGGCTGCTCCCGGTCTTCATTAAAAAATGGAATTTCGGAAATATCGGCCAGCGTAAATTTTACGTCCTCCGGAAGCTTCTCTTCAAACGCCAGCAGCAGCCCGCGGTTAAAAGAAAATTTGCGCAGGCTGCCGCACAGACCGACGATGTGCAGGGCAGATTTTTCTCGCTGCATTTGGGGGAACTCTCCTTTTTATTGAAAATCTTAATCTATCTTATCAAAAACAAGCGGCATAAAAAAGCCGGAAGCGCTTCATACTAACCGTGCAAAAGCTTGAGATCACAACAACTATGAAAAAGGAGCCATTCCTGTAATGAAGTAATTTGCCCTTTGAAAACAAAAAGCGCCTCTTGTTATACTGGGAACCGTTCAGCCAAGAACATATCCCATTACGA
>NZ_JAYJLD010000015.1 GCF_035282765.1 Ferviditalea candida
GAATGATGACAAATTGAGAAAAATATGAATAAAATGGTAAATTCGACCTATTAACTAGATTATATGTGGTCTGATTTCCATAAGCAATCTTTTTTTCGAGTTTTTTTGACATATTTTGCAAATTCCCCATAAAAAAAGTCCGGAAAATTCACCGGACAGTTCTTTGATATGCTGATCTATTAACAACTAATCCGTCTTCGCGATTATTGCCGTCAAGATATGATATGTCGCTTGAATTCCTCCGTTAGAAGCGGCATGCCGCTCGGCATACCTTTTTTCCATCCGTCTAAACAGCTCCTTGCCGGTGCGGATGCCGGGCTCCTCCCGGCTGTCCATCGCGTTGCCGGCGCCGATGCGCTTGATCTGGTACAGGAAATCCCGAACATTGGGATAGGTCACCTGCAGGTATTCTTCGTCCCACTGCTGGATCGTTACCGTTTCATCGGAATCAACCTGCCGCCATAGTTCGCTGCCGGGATAAGGCTGTCCGTGATACTGCGGCTTCAACCCCAGCGTGCTTTCCGCGAAGGCAAAGGAGTCATGCAGCTCGAAGAAAGTATCCGGGCCGAAGGTGGCAAACGCGAGAATCCCGCCGGGCTGCAGGCATTTCAAATAGGTCCGGATCGTCTGAATCGGATTGTTGAACCATTGGAAGGTCGCATTAGAGATAATCAGATCGTATGCGCCCGGATGCGCCGCCGCAATTTCGGCCGACAGCGCTTCCGCATCTCCGGCAATGAACGTCATTTCCCGGGCGCGTTCGCCGAGCTTGGACTTTGCGACCTCGATCATCTCCGGAGAAAGATCGATCGCCGTATAAGCGTCCGGCCGGGGAAACTGCGTGGACATTATGCGTGTCAAATGGCCGGTTCCGCATCCGATCTCCAGCACTTTGCGGAATCTTCGCCGGCCGTGCTGCAAATCCACCGCTTCAAGCAGCTTCTGTCCCATGTCCCGCTGCACTTCGGCGTATTGATCATATTCCCGGGCATGCCGGTCAAAATGCTTGCGCACCAGCTCTTTATTCAACTTGGCTTCCAGGAAGGGTTGATGCAACTGCTCCTCCGAGGATTGAACGGTCGTAATCTCCTTCATTGCAAAAACTCCTTGATGTAATGAATAAATTCGGCCTCCCGCGTCAAAAACGGGGCATGCCCCGTTCCCGGAAAGATGATCCGATTCCGATCCGGAAGCTCCGGTACCGCGCCCACCGGACAAATCGCGTCCTGCTCGCCGTGAATCCACCGCAGGCGCCCGGGCCAAACGGCGTCCCGCTTGAACCAATGGTCCCACCGCGAGGCAAGATCAGTGCGCAACAAATAATCCAGCCCGGCCTGCAGCCCCTCGGACCCGAAATCTGCGGGACAAGCGGCCGCCGTTTCAATCCGGTCCGGCTGACTCGCAATTTCTTCCGGACTGAACATCGAGCGTTTGAATGCTTCCAATACGGCTTCAGGCCGCTCCCCTGCAAGCTGCTTCTTCATCCGTTCCAAGACGCGCGGCGGCCAGCCCTTCATCCGGTCCGCGCTTGCAAAGCCCAGCGTCCCGGCAATCACAATCAAGCTGTCTATCTGAACTTCGGAGTTTTTCCGAGTCTCTGCATTTCCGCATTCCGGATGCACGTCAACGGCTGCCGCAAACAGCGACTCCAGCGCCAGCATGGCGCCCATCGACCAGCCGATCACCGTCCATGGGCCGGAGCGCTCGCGCAATTTGCCGAGAACTGCCGGCAATAATTGTTCAGGCTTCGCGCAGTCCGCAAAACTGACGAAATGATGCTCAAAGCCCTCCAAACGCCGCACCGCATGCGCAAATATCCCGGAGGACATTCCCCAACCGTGAATCCACAAGATCCTTGCGTTCATACAATGGACAGATCCTTTCCGATGGCTTCAATCGTTCCAAGCGCTTGCTCAAGATCGGAATACGTATGGGTAGCCATCAGCGAAAAACGGATCCTGGCCTCCCCCTCGGGAACGGTCGGGGGACGAATCGCGACAGCAGCGATGCCCGCTTCCTGCAGCTTCTCCGCGAAGGCGACCGCCTCCCGGTTGCCGCCGATCATCAGCGGGATGATCTGGCTCTCGCTTAATCCCGTATCGAAGCCCAGAGCTTTCAGCCGCTCGCGAAACCAAGCCGATTTCTCATGCAGCTGCTCCCGCCTCCAGCCCTCGCGCACAGACCGCTGCCAGTGATCGTGAACAGCCTGCACCACCATCGGAGGAAGCGCGGTCGTAAAGATAAAGCTCCTTGCCTTATTAATCAAATATTCGATCAGGATCGAATCTCCAGCCGCATAGGCTCCGTATACGCCATAAGCTTTGCTGAACGTGCCCATCTGAATGTCGACCCGGACGCCCAATCCCAGCGCATGAACCAGCCCTTCGCCGAGCTGCCCGTAGACGCCTCCGCTGTGCGCTTCATCCACCATCAGCATGGCCCCGTACCGTTCCTTCAGCTCCACAAGCTCCGCCAACGGCGCGAGATCTCCGTCCATGCTGAAGACGGCGTCGGTAACGATCAGCTTCTTTTTCCCGGGCTCGGACTTTTTCAGCAACGATTCCAGATGATCCAGATCTTTATGCCGGTAACGGTGAATCTCGGCCCGGCTGAGAATGATCCCGTCCACAATGCTGGCGTGGTTCAGCCGGTCGCTGAACACCTCGTCTCCCCGCTGCAGGATCGAAGAGATGATGCCGATATTGGCCATATAGCCGCTTCCGAACACCAGGCAGCCTTCAGTTCCTTTAAACGCGGCAAACTCCTGTTCAAACAAAGCGTATACGGGATCATGCCCGGTAATCAGCCGGGAAGCCCCGGACCCCGCACGAAGGCCGGAAGGATGGAGAATATCGGCGGCACAGGAGGAATCTGAAGTAGAAACGGGCAGATCGTTCTCAGCATCCGGGCCGGACGGCCGCTCATAGGGAGCTTGCCCCAATCCCAAATAATCGTTGGAAGCCAAATTCAGCATGCTTCGCCCGTTCTTGACGATCCAGCCTTCCCCTGCCATTGCCGTTGCATGCAATGTCCGGTACTGCGCTTTCCGCTTCAACTGCTCCAGTTCATCGCGCATCCACTGCCAGCGGTCAGATGTCGTCATCGTTTCACCTTCATTCCGGATCTATTTTCTGTAACTGTCAGCTTCGCCCTACAGCGCGCACAGCTCGATTTCAAAGCCGAGGTCTTCGATCATGCGATGATCCTCCGTCGCTTCCTGCCCTTTGGTGGTCAGATAGTCGCCGACAAAAATCGAATTGGCCGCATACAAGCCCATCGGCTGCAGCGTACGCAAATTCACCTCGCGGCCGCCGGCGATGCGGATTTCCTTGGTCGGACAGATGAACCGCATCAGGGCAAGCACCTTCAACGCCTTGCGGGGATTCAGTTCATGTTGATTTTCCAAAGGCGTGCCGGGAATGGAATTCAGAAAATTGACGGGAATCGAATCTGCGTCCAACTCTCTCAGCGCATAAGCAATCTCCACGATTTCCCGGTTGGATTCGCCCATCCCGACGATGCAGCCGGAGCAGGGAGACATGCCGGAGGCTTTGACCTTTTCCACGGTTTGGACACGGTCGTCATAGGTATGTGTCGTCGTGATTTGTTCAAAATGGGACGCGCTGGTGTTCAAATTGTGATTGTAGCGGTCAACTCCCGCTTCCTTCAGCCTGGCGGCCTGCTCCTCCTTCAATATGCCGAGGCAGGCGCATATTTTTAGCGGCATGTTCGATTTGATTTCCTTAACCGCTTCGATCACCTGATCCAATTCACGGTCGGTCGGTCCGCGGCCGCTGGCGACGATGCAGTAGGTTCCCACTTTCATATCCAGCGCCTGTCTGGCTCCTTCAAGCAGCACATCCTTTTCCAGAAGCGGATATTTGCTGATCGGCGCGTCGGATACGATCGATTGCGAGCAATATCCGCAATCCTCGGGGCAGAGACCGCTCTTGGCGTTAATGATCAGATTCAGCTTGACCTTTTTTCCGAAGTAATGCTTCCGGACTTTGAATGCCGCGTGCATGACGGCCAGCAGCTCATCATCGTCCGACTCCAGCACCGACAAACCTTCCTCCATCGTCAGAAGCTCCCCGCGAAGCGATTTTTCCGCCAATTCCCGCCAACCGGATTTCAATTCAAGCATCTTCATTCCTCCAATGTATCCCTTATAATTGATAAAAATAAGTCCTCTTACAACCAATCGGACAAATCCAAATTCCGTTCCATCCGTTCAACCCACTGCGTTCTCCAGTCATCCCACCGATCGTTCGCATCTGTCGGATGTTTGAACCACGGCAAAATGCCGATTACACGCACGCCGCCAAAATGCTCGATCATCATGGAGTTCTCTCTTACGGAAGGATCGTCCGTATTGCGGCAGCCGTTCAGAATGACCCCGAAAATCTCCAATCCTCTGGATCGCGCATAGGACACGGTCAGCAGCGTATGATTGACCGTTCCCAAACCCGGCCGGGCGACAATGACAAGCGGAAGCTCCAGCTGCAGCGCCAGATCCGCCATCAGTTCCCGCGAGGTAATCGGTACCGTAATTCCGCCGGCTCCTTCCACGATCAAAAACGGATCCTTGGCCAGTCTCCTGCGCCCCTCCTCCACAAGCGCCGCAAAGTCCAGCTCCACTCCGCTTCTCCGCGCGGCCATCCATGGGGCCAGCGGTTCAGGCAGCGACACCGTCACGAGCTCCGTTTCGTCTAGCGGCAAGCCGCTGCCCATTTTCAGCCGGAAGCTGTCGGCCTCCGGCGAACCGGGAGACACCCCGCTTTGCACCGGCTTCCACAGGCCGACCGGGGTCCCCAGCTTGTTTCCGGCGAGCGCCGCCAGTCCTGAAGCAATCTGTGTTTTTCCTACCCCCGTATCAGTTCCCGTGACGAACCATCCTTTTATAGCCATCGTTCAAGAACAAGCCTTTCGTTTCCCATTGGATCACCCCGGCGCGAATTGTCAACCTATATTTATGCTATGTGGTTAACGTTTAGGTTAGAATGATTATACACCAATTCCGCCGGCGCGGACAACGGGAAAATCGTCGATTTCCATACATGTCTGAGACGGCGGCGGTTACAGCACCGCCCCCTCATCCTCCAGCACTCTCTGAAATTCATCATGAATGGCCCCGTTGGATGCCAGGACATTCCGGAGCTTCAACGAATACGGCTCTCCGTTCATATCCGTCACCCTGCCGCCCGACTCCGTGACCAGCAGCACTCCGGCAGCCAAATCCCAAGGGTTGAGGCCTACCTCCCAAAAGCCGCTCAAGCGGCCTGCGGCAACATACGCCATATGCAGCGCCGCCGAGCCGGTCGTGCGGATATTCCTCACCCTCGAGGCCAACGCCCCGATCCCTTTCATATTCACATCGTAGGCCTCTTGCCGGGAGACCGGAAAACCGGTGGCGATCAAGCTCTCCGTCAGTTTGCTTTCCGCGGAAACCCTCATTTTTTGTCCCCCGACATACGCCCCTTTGCCCTTCTCCGCAACGAAGATCTCATCGCGCGAAGGATCGTAGACCACGCCGACGATTACTTCCCCCTTATGCGCAAGCGCAATGGATACCGAATAAAACGGAAAGCCGTGCACGAAATTGGTGGTTCCGTCAATCGGATCGACAATCCACATGTACTCCGCTTCCATTGCACCCCTAATCGCCTTTTCGAAGGATTCGCTCTCCTGCCCGACACTTTCCTCCCCTAAAAACGAATGCTCCGGAAAGTAAGTATGCAGCAAATTGCGGATCATTGCCTCGGCGCCTTTGTCAATCTCGGTAACCAGATCGCGATGCGAGCTTTTCCGATTCAGACTGTTGAATTCCCCGAGCTTGCTTTTAATCCATTCGCCGGCTTTAGCCGCCGTATTTATCGCAACAGCAGTAAAGCTTTTATTTCCTATCACATAAGGAATCTCAGATTGTTGAACCACCGTTTTTCCATCCCCTTCGTCAGCCAATCGATTCAATCGAACCGCTGCATTTTCTTATTCTGCTTATTCTACCATGTTTTGCCCAAATGCTTAATGGAGTGCGGATAGAATTAAGAAAAAATTCATTTAGGGCTCGCGATGAAATTAGCTCACGGCGATCGAACCCTGATCCAGCACCTCGACGCCCGTTTCGGCCTTCCAGGCGTCCATCAAGCGGAACAGCGCCTGATCCTTCATTTTGGCTTCAAGCATCACGTCTAAGCGCGGCGTGCACGCGGCTATCTCCCGCAAAAAACGCAGCAGTTCCTGCGCATTGACATAGTCGGCGTGGCCTCTGGGATCTTTGTCGCTCTTGGGACTGGATGCGTGAATCTTCGGAGGCAGCTCCCCCTCGCCATCCCAGGTTTGCTGAATTTCCGGCCATAAGTCGCAAAGCTCCTTGCCGCCGCGGTTTACCTTGTGATGATGGATGTCCAGCACCATCGGCAGACCAAGCTGCTTGCAGGCCGACAGCGTTTCCGCCGCATCGAAGGTCTTGTCGTCGTTCTCCAGCGTCAATCTGTCCCGAACGGCTTTGGGCAGCTGCCGACACTGCCGCAAAAATCTGTCCATCGCTTTTTCCTTGTTCCCGTACGAGCCCCCGATATGAATATTGCATTTTGCGGATTCATTCAGGCCCATGGCTTCCAGCATCCCGACATGGCGCTGCAGATCCTTGACAGAGCTTTGAAAAACATCCTCCCTGGGGGTACTGAGAACGGTATAATGCTCCGGATGGAAGCCGACCCTCATGCCGTGCTCGGCGGCATACCCGCCGATCTCCGCAAACAGGTCTTTAAGGGCGCCGATCGGGTCCCAACCGTTGAGCATCTCATGGCCGTATAGCGGAATCAACCGCGAAGAGAAACGATAAAGCCGGATATCATGAGCCCGATTATGATAAAGCAACCGCAGCGTATTTCGCAGATTTTCCGCGGCAATCCGCTCCAGCTTCCGTACAGCCGCTTCTTTATCGGCAATTTTTACAAACTGGGCAGCGGTCATCGTCTTTGACGGGGAAGCATTCTTCACAATAGACGACATGGCCGCATATCCGAAACGAACAATCATCCATATAGCCCCTTCCTTAATCCGAACGGCGTCGGGTTTTTTTGGCAAGCGGAATCTGTTCATTAGGATTTCCCTAACAGGCAAAAAGATGAAAAGACCGCCCCCAAATACAAGGGACAGTCCCCGCGGACACGCTATTGCTGAAGAATGGATATTGATTCGCCCTTGATCAGGACGAAGCTTCCCCGAAGAACATCTCCTCCGCCAAAGCGGTCTGGATTCTCGCCTCTTCCTCGGTGAGCTTGCGGATAAGATCCATTTCCACCTTTGTGACTTCTTCTCCCTGAAAATTGATTTCGGCAATCGAAGCGGTAATTTTGACGATCGCGATTGCCCGGTTATCCGGCGTGTAAGCGATCACCTTCTGACCGGTCGGGAAAACGCGGAAGCCGCTTTTCAGCATGGCTGTCTTTCCGTATTCCAGCAAATCGTACAGCTCATGCTCGTTTTTAAACTTGCAGACTGAATTGAATTCGGTCTGAAATCCCATGAATATCCCCCGCTTTACGGAAAATTCCTATGAGTCTGTCCTTTATTTAACACCTAAGAGTTTATAAGTTTTTATATATCATACCCCTTATTCCTGTTCCGAATCAAATTCATACCGGATTTTCCGTTTTTCTTCGTGCCTTTGGACCGCCAAACGAATCAGTTCGTCCAACAGCTCTCCGTAGGATACCCCGGACTCCTTCCACAGCAGCGGGTACATGCTGTAAGGGGTGAACCCGGGCATCGTGTTGATCTCGTTGATCATGATCCTCCCGTCATTGCGGCCAACGAAGAAATCGACCCTTGACAGGCCGGAGCCGTCGATTGCCTTAAATGCCCGGATGGCAAGCTCCCGAAGCTCCTCAATCTGCTCCGGCGGCAGCTCGGCGGGAATGATCATCGAGGACTTGCCGTCGATGTATTTCGCTTTATAATCGTAAAATTCATTGGAAGGAACAATCTCGCCCGGCAGCGATGCGCGCGGTTCTTCATTGCCGAGCACGCTGACCTCGATTTCTCTGGCGTCAATCGCCTCCTCCACGATCACCTTCCGGTCAAAACGGAATGCCAGATCGACTGCCTCAATCAGCTCTTCGCGTTTTTTTGCTTTCGTGATACCTACGCTAGAGCCCAAATTTGCCGGCTTGACGAAGCAAGGATAACCCAGCGTCACTTCGATTTCAGTTATCGCAAATTCCCGGTCCTTCTCCCATTGATGACGTGTAAAATGGCGATATAAACACTGCGGGAGACCTTCCTGTGCATATATTTTTTTCATCATCACTTTATCCATGCCGACGGCTGAGGCCAATACGCCGGCACCGACATAAGGGATGTCCGCCATTTCCAGCAGCCCCTGGATTGTGCCGTCTTCGCCAAATGTGCCGTGCAGCAGCGGAAAAACCACATCGACCGGAGCAGTCGGCGACGCACCTTGGCTTTGAGCCGAGCTGATCTGCACGGACGGTTCATCCCTGTTGAAGATCGGTCCCAGCGCATGCGCTGTCAACCGGTTTTCGCCTTGAAACGCGAGCTCATCCTTCGATTTCACCTGCCCCGCAAGCTGCTTTCCGATTCGCCATTCTCCGTTTTTCGTAATGTACACCGGAATAATCTCATATTTCGAATGATCCATTGCATTGATCACAGCAAGCGCTGTTTGCAGGGAAACCTCATGCTCCCCCGATTTCCCTCCATAAATTACGCCAACTCGTATTTGCTTACTCATCAGAACCTCCGAATTGAATAGGTATTCTATATTATGGCATCCTAGATAATTGTGGAGCCTGTTCAAAAGTAATCCGATATGTGAAAAAACTTGTATTTTGTTCTTTCGGTCCACGCGTATGAATCCTTGTACTCCCAGTAACGATGCCTGCTGTCGGTCGTGCGGGCATTGACGAGCGGCGCTCCGTCCGGCGCATGGGCGGTGACGATGACGGAATGCTGGTACCTGGAATCTCCGTCCCAGTCGTATGTAATGACATCGCCGATGGCCAATTGATACGGGGATTCGACCGCTTGGGCCCTGAGTCCGGCTTTGCTAGAGCTGAGATAGGCCTGCAGAGATTGGGCGACCGACCAGCTGTAGCTCCATAATTCCTGATGCTGCTGCAGCCCCTTGTACCACCAGCCGTTATCCCTCCTACCAGTATAGTTCATGGGGGCGCCTCCTGCATAGAGGCACTGGGATACAAAGTTGGAGCAGTCAACCTCCATGTCTACAAATGCGGGATTGGGACGGTTCCAATGGGCTTCGGCATACTGCTGCGCTTTCCAACGATCATATTTGACCGGACGCGGCAGCGGCTCGGACGATAAGATTTGCTGATTCAGATACGGACCGGGCTGCGTCCGGCCTGCCGCTTCCGGAAAGACATAGGGAATCGGCGACGGGGTCTTTGCCTCGGGGACCCAGCGAGAGGCTTCATTCTTTTCGGATAAATCAACGGAAACCGCGGTAATTAACCAGCGTCCGTTCTGTTCCCGCAAATTCAATTTTTCACGTTCTATTTTCTGCTCGACATGCCGGGGGCCGTAATTGTGCAGCTTGTGCAGCTGTAGATAGACTTCAGCTTCATCCCCCCGCTCCGTCAGATGCAGGAATTTAACTCTCGTTTGGCATTGTGACGGCCTTAACTTCCTGTCTTTATGGGCTTGGGCAATTCTGGACAATCGGTTGTTCTGCATCCGGATATAGGCCTTGTCGGCAACAAAATCCGGCAGCGGTTCGATCGTATATTCGACTTCCATCCGATTGTGATGACGAACATATTGATAGACCGCCGATTTCCATCTTTGGCTCATCCGAATCCTCCTAATTCACTTCTTATTACAAGGGGCTGGCCGAATTCGCGGCCCCCGAAATCGCTATATAAGGATGATTCAATATATATGCAAAAAATCACAAAAAATGATGGCGGACGGGGGAAAAACATCTTTACGAAGGATTCATAAAAAGGTATACTAAAGTTGGCTATTTTTGAAATTATGTTTCACTCCATGAAACAACTGGCTTGTTTCTTTTTTCGTTTAGACAGCGTAACGAAATAACTTTCACTAATCCTTTCTCATTGAATTTTGTTTCCGCATTGTTTTTTTCCATAAAAGATTAGGAGGAATTGTGAATGTCAAAGGACCATTTTTCTGTGAAAACCCCTCTGACCGTCGGCGCAAAAAATTACCATTACTACCGTCTGCAGGGGTTGGAGGAACAAGGGCTCGGCAATGTCTCCAAGCTTCCTTTCTCCATCAAAGTTCTTCTGGAGGCGGCGGTTCGCCAATTTGACGGAAGAGCGATCACGGAGGATCATGTCAAAATGCTGGCCGGTTGGGCGTCCAGCGACGATTACAGCAAAGAAGTGCCGTTCATTCCCGCACGCATTGTGCTTCAGGACTTCACCGGCGTTCCCGTGGTTGTCGATTTGGCCGCAATGAGAGCAACCACAAAGCACTTCGGCAAAGATCCGAATCGGATCAATCCTTTAGTGCCTGTCGATCTGGTCATCGACCATTCCGTCATGGTTGACGCTTTCGGCAGCAAGGACGCTTTGGAATATAACATGAACGTCGAATTCCAACGCAATGAAGAACGCTACCGGTTCCTCCGCTGGGCGCAAACCGCATTCGACAACTTCCGTGCGGTGCCTCCGGCGACGGGAATCGTTCACCAGGTCAACCTGGAATATCTCGCCTCCGTGGCCGCAACCAAAACAGTAAGCGGAGAAACCTTCGTTTATCCGGATTCGTTGGTAGGTACGGATTCCCACACGACCATGATCAACGGTCTCGGCGTTGCCGGTTGGGGTGTCGGCGGAATCGAAGCGGAAGCGGGCATGCTCGGACAACCGCTGTATTTCCTGATTCCTGAGGTTATCGGCTTCAAATTGACGGGAACTCTCCCTGATGGCGCCACTGCGACGGACCTTGCGCTGACTGTCACACAGATGCTCCGCAAAAAAGGCGTCGTCGGCAAATTCGTCGAATTCTACGGCACCGGTTTGAGCAGCATCAGTCTCGCCGACCGTGCAACGGTCGCCAATATGGCTCCGGAATACGGCGCTACGATGGGCTTCTTTCCGGTAGACGAGGAAACCCTGAATTACTTGAAAGGCACCGGCCGCAGCGAGGAGCAGGTCGCTCTGGTCGAAGCTTATTACCGGGAGCAGGGCCTGTTCAGAACGGACAGCACGCCGGATCCCGTATTCACCGATACAATCGAGCTGGATCTGTCCACTGTCGTGCCCAGTTTGGCAGGACCCAAACGTCCGCAGGACCGGATTGAATTGACGGACATGAAATCGTCCTTCAACTCCATCGTACGCACCCCGATTGACAAGGGCGGATACGGTCTGGACGATCAAAAGCTGGAGCAATCCGTAGAAGTTCGCAGCCCGAACGGCGAAACCTCCGCAATGGGCAACGGCTCCGTGGTGATCGCCGCGATTACCAGCTGTACGAATACCTCGAACCCGAGCGTCATGATCGGTGCGGGTCTTCTGGCCAAGAAAGCCGTGGAAAAAGGCTTGACGAAGCCCGGCTTTGTCAAGAGCAGCTTGACTCCAGGCTCTTTGGTCGTTACCGAATATCTGAAAAAAGCCGGTCTGCTTGAATATCTGGAGAAGGTCGGATTCTATATCGCCGGTTACGGATGCGCCACCTGTATCGGAAACAGCGGACCGCTGCCGGATGAAGTCAGCAAAGCGATTGCCGACAACGATCTGACGGTATCGGCCGTACTGAGCGGCAACCGCAACTTCGAAGGCCGTATTCATGCCCAAGTCAAAATGAACTATCTGGCTTCCCCGCCGTTGGTTGTCGCCTATGCCTTGGCCGGTACGGTCAACATCGACATGGCCACCGAACCGATCGGTTACGGCGCCGATAATCAGCCGGTTTACCTCAAGGACATTTGGCCTTCCGCAGCCGAAGTGCGGCAAGCGCTGAATGAAGCCATGAGTCCGGAAATGTTCCGCGCCAAATACCAAAACGTGTTCACGCAGAACGAGCAGTGGAACAAAATCTCCATTCCGGAAGGGAAGCTGTACGAGTGGGACAGCCAATCCACCTATATTCAAGAGCCTCCGTTTTTTGAAGGCCTGGGCGCTGAACCGGGAGATATCGTTGAAATCCGCGGCGCCAAAACGTTGGCACTGCTCGGCGATTCGGTCACGACCGACCATATTTCCCCTGCGGGCAACATCTCGCCGAACAGTCCTGCGGGCAAATATCTGTCCGAACGCAATATCAAGCGCGAAGACTTCAACTCCTACGGATCGCGCCGGGGCAACCATGAAGTCATGATGCGCGGCACGTTCGCTAACATCCGTATCCGCAACCAGGCGGCTCCGGGCACGGAAGGCGGCGTGACGACTTATCTGCCGACCGGCGAAGTGATGTCCATTTACGACGCGTCCATGAACTATCAGGAGCAGGGCACGCCGCTGGTGGTCATTGCCGGCAAAGAATACGGAACGGGCAGCTCCCGCGACTGGGCGGCCAAAGGCACCTATCTGCTCGGTGTCAAAGCGGTCATTGCCGAAAGCTACGAACGCATCCATAGAAGCAATCTGGTCGGAATGGGCGTACTTCCGCTGCAGTTCCTCCCGGGCAGCGATTGGAAGCAGCTCGGCATTACGGGTCAAGAAACGTTTGATATTCTCGGACTGGACAACGACATTCAGCCTGGACAAAAAGTAACGGTGAAAGCTACCCGCACCGACGGGTCGGCCTTCGAGTTCGAAGCGATCGCCCGCCTCGACAGCATGGTGGAAATCGATTATTACCGCAACGGAGGCATCCTGCAAACCGTGCTGCGGCAAATCATGAATGAAAAATAAGAAATGATGAAGGGGCAGCCTCAAGTCCAATGACTTAAGGCTGCCCCTTTTAGCAATCTATCAATGCCTTTTGACAATTAACCGATTTAGTCTTAGCGGGGGAATATACCCTTCCGGTTCCTCTTAAAATCATGAAATTTGAATGGTTATCAACAAGGTAATTTCACGATTTCAAAGGGAAACGCTCCGCTCCTTCAGGAGATATTTCCCCTTACATATTATCGATTTGACCAGGAAACGCATTGAGAGACTGTTCGGGTGGCTTTCGC
The DNA here is from genome assembly GCF_035282765.1 of Ferviditalea candida. Taxonomy (GTDB): domain Bacteria; phylum Bacillota; class Bacilli; order Paenibacillales; family KCTC-25726; genus Ferviditalea; species Ferviditalea candida. The sequence goes on from NZ_JAYJLD010000015.1 coordinate 13,142, forward strand.
TAACCCGAAAAGCCATTTTGAGCCAACTCCTTTTGTATGAACAAACCAAAGATCGGGCCTTCACCTGATCATCTTCCCCATTCTCCTGGCCTTTTCGATCACCACATCCGCGTATTCCTGCATCTTCTCCATCGTCAAGCGGTTGGCTGGACCTGAAACGGACAATGCCGCAATCAATTTATTGTCCCTGTCGAAAATCGGCGCCGCAAGAGCCGCCGCTCCGGGTTCCCGCTCTTCGAAGCTGGTTGCCACTTCGCGCTTGCCGATTTCACCCAGCTGCCGCAAAAATGCCTCCTTGTCGATGGAAGCCGGCCAATCCGGATCATCCAGAATCATCTGCTGCACCTCCGGATCTGAATAAGCCATCAGGATTTTACTCGATGCCCCTACAAACAGAGGCAGCCTGACGCCCACCGGCGCCACCCGGCGGATCGGATGGTTGCTTTGCACCGCCTGGATGCGGATGCGTTCTTTGCCGTCGCGTATATAGAGACTGATGGTCTCCCCCAGCTCATCCCGCAGACGCTCCATCTCCGGCAGCAGAATAATCGCCGGATCGTCCGTCTGTGAAAGATTTGCGGACAATTCCCAGATGCGGAAGCCAAGCCTGTATTTGTCCGTAGAGGCATCGCGCAGGATAAAGCCTCTGCCTTCCAGCGAACCCAGCAAACGATGAACGGTGCTTTTATGCAAAGATACCTTGGACGCGATTTCGGTCAATCCCAATTCCGTGCTTTCGGTAAAGCATAGCAATATGTCCAAGGCACGTTCCACAGCGCGAACCGTTAATTTCTGTTCATCCATAGGCGGTCAACCTCCATCCTCTTGTTTCATGCAATGAAACTATGTTTCTTAAAGTATACCTTATCCGCCGATGCCCCGTAAAGAATCTTAAAAATTTACAAAAACCTGTGTATGGGAGTACAATGTTACGTAAGAGGCGTTGACGTCGGCAGAGGAGGAAGCTCGGAAATGACGCAGACAAAAATTGTCGTGTGTCCTCAAAACGGATTTTCCGCTCCATCCATCTATGCTCGCACATCATGAGGAGGTAAAATTATGGAACTTACTACATCCAAAGTCTATTTGCCCCAAGAATTAGAAAGCGCTTACATTAAACCCCGCCGAAAAAAACATGTTTTGCTGGCTCTCCTCGCTTTTCTCGTCATGCCGCCAGTTCTCCTGATTTCATTTTACGGGTATCTTTCATGGACCTTGGCCCGCCCGTCGGTAGAGGGTTTAACCTCCGATCCGCTGAAAGCCGTCGGTCTCCCCTACGAAAACATCACATTCCCAGCTGTTCAACATCAATCCATGTTGTCCGGATGGTTCATTCCTGCGGACGATTCCGACAAAACCGTCATTTTTTCCCACGGTTACGCCGGCAACAGAGAGGAATTCTGGATTCCGATATATGATATTGCAAAGGCGCTTCATCAACGCCATTATAATGTTCTGATGTTTGACTATGGATATGTCGGCGCGCAACCCGGCAGAGTTGTCACCGCGGGCGTCAAGGAGTCCAAGGAGCTGTTGGGAGCCGTTGAATTCGCAAAATCAAAAGGTGCCGATCAGATTTTTATCTGGGGATTTTCCATGGGAGCCGGCACTGCTCTGCAGACCGCTCTATCTAGCCGCGACATTACCGGCATGGTGCTCGACAGCACATTCGTGCTGGAACCGAATACGCTGATGGTTAATCTCAAGCGCGAATTCAAGCTGCCTGACTTTCCGACCCTGGACATGCTTAGGATTCTGTTTCCCTTAGTGAACGGCGTCAGCTTGAGTCAGATCCCTTATGAAAAAGTGAAAACGACAGCTTTCCCGATGCCTATTCTGATGATTCACGGAATGAAGGACCGCTTGGCCCCGTACTCACTTGCGGAGGATATTATCGCCCATCAGAAAAACCCGGAATCCCGGCTGTGGCTTTTGCCGAACAGAGGACATGAGCGAATCTATCGCTTCCAGCCCCAAGAGTATCTCCAGCAAACGATGCAGTTCCTGAGCAAGGTATCCAGGGAGGCGAAACTGCCCTCATATAGTGCATAGTCTGAATGATTTTTATTCCTTAATCAGCGCCAGGAATTCAGAGCGAAGAGCGGAATTCGTCTTGAAGTTCCCGCGCACCGCCGAGGTGACTGTTTTGCTGCCGTATTTCTTTACGCCTCTGGCGCACATGCACAGATGCTCTCCTTCAACCACGACCATAACGCCATGCGGCTGCAGCACTTCTTCCAAAATATCGGCAATGTCCGATGTGATTCTTTCCTGAACCTGAAGGCGCCGGGTCACCGCATCGACCAATCTGGCGAACTTGCTTAAACCGGCAATTTTCCCGCTCGGAATATAGCCGATATGAATTTTTCCGAAAAACGGGGCCATATGATGCTCACACTGACTGTAGTAAACAATATCTTTTACAATGACCAGCTCTTCGTGATTTTCATCAAAGGTCACCCCGATAACATCCTTCGGATCGATGCTGTAACCGGCAAAAATCTCTTCGAACATCCGGGTCACTCTCGCAGGTGTATCCAAAAGCCCTTCCCGTTCTATATTTTCGCCTATCAATTTCAAAATTTCCTTTACATGGCCTTCGATCAATTCTCTGTTGGCGGCCACATCGGCGTTGGTGTAGTTTTTGAAATCGGACATTCCATTTCCTCCCCTATCCGCAAGTGTTTCATACAGCTCACGCACCTGCAGGTTCTAATTATATCAAAACCGATTTTCAATGAAAAGCATTATCAAGGGCTCGCGATGCCCGACAGCAAAAACCCCCGATTGTTTTTCGGGGGAATGAATAACGTTCGTTCGATCATTTGAATTTTTGTTTTTTCATCGCTTGCTGAACCCGGTTCATTTGCTGATTGTTTATGTTGTAGCCCATTTTTTTCGCCATTTCCCGAATCATATCGGGATTATTCTGCATGTTCTCAATTTGCTTGCGCAAATAGTAAACACCGATGAAGAATCCTCCGACCAGTCCGACGACCAGTGTAATGACGGGGATCACGATCTGCCAGCCCATTCTTTCACCCCAATTCGCGCGTTTTCCGAACCTAATCATAGCATGCTCGAAATAAACAGGCAATATCAACTTTTCATCGGATCAACCGATTACCGATTCGATGAATACCGTCGGATTTTTGGCCAGATCGAGTTCCTTGATGACCAACTCCTCATCCTCCTGCTTGACAACTCTTACCACCGGCCTGCCCGGCAGGCCTCTGTGCTGATTCACGACGACACCCGTTTCTCTGGTGCTCAAACGGACCGAGGTGCCTGTAGGATAGGCGGATACAGTCTTCAAAAAATGCAGCACCAGATCATGGTCCAATTTCGTTCCCGCTAACGCGCTCACATGCTCGCAGGCTACATGGGGCTGCATGGCCTTGCCTTCCGTAAAATCGGAAATCAGGTTGTCGAACGTATTGGCCACAGCTACGATTTTTGCATACAGATGAATGTTGTTCGCATCAAGTCCCCTCGGAATCCCCTGTCCGTTTAAGGCCTCATGATGCTGAAGAGCGATATGAGCGGCCAGCAAGCTGATTTCCCGCTTGGCTTTAATGATCTCAAATCCTCTCCAGGTATGGTGATTTCGCCCTGTCTCCTCCCCCTCGATACCGACCTTCCCGATATCGTGAAGCAAAGCGCCGATGGCCAAATCCTTCAATTGCAGCTGGTTCAAACCTACATTTATTCCGATCAGAACGGACATGATGCATACGTTCAAGGCATGCAAATACTGCTGGTTGTCCTCCGTGCGGATATCCGACAGCTGCGCCAGAACGTGCTTGTTGATCATGATTTCGTCCAGCAGCCGGTCGACGCTTACGCTCACATGGCGGGTGTTGAACTCTTTTCCGGATCGCAACGACTCGAACATCTCGCTCATTTTGTTGATCACCATACGTTTCGTCTCTTCTGAAACGACATCTTCAATTTCCACATCATCAAAATGCTCGTCCTTGATATAAACCATCGTAACGCCGATTCTTTTCAGCGTATTGATCATATATACGGTCAGCTGCACATTATCCGCAAGCAGCACGGTTCCGCCGCCTGTATAAATCGTCCGTCCCAAACGGTCCCCCGGCTCAACCGAATCCACATGCACAAACCTCATATTCTCACCCCGCGCTCCAGCGATAATAAATGTTCCTTGATGGACAAGCCTCCGCCGTAGCCTGTAAGCGTTCCATCGGAGCCGATCACGCGATGGCACGGAATAACGATGGGAAGCGGATTCCGGTTATTCGCCCCGCCGACGGCACGAACGGCCTTCGGGGAACCGACCGCCCCGGCGATCTGAGCGTAGGATCTGGTTTCGCCGTATGGTATTTCAGAGAGCGCATGCCAAACCTTCAATTGAAAAGGAGTCCCCTGCAAATCCAGCTTCAGCTCGAACCTTCTGCGTTTCCCGGCGAAGTATTCCCGCAATTGGGCCGCGGCTCCGTTCAGCTGCCCGCCGTTCTGCTGCAAGCGAACGGCGGAATACCGCCTTCCAAACCATTTCATCACGTTTTGTTCCACCGGTTTATTCGCAAGCTGTCCGAATTCAATCAGGCACATCCCGTTTTCAGTTCCGGCCAGCAGCAAAGGTCCGACCGGCGAATCGACCTCAAGATAATCGATCCGAATCATTTCCTCTAATTCCAGTCTAGCTTCCATCTTGGTCTATCCCACCCATAGTCATGTTGATGACATATCTTATATAATCTCACCCGCGAATGAAAGGCTTGCAGTCCAATCGTTCCAGCGCTTTGCCGATCCCTGAGCGCACACGCTTATCCTGCTCCTTCTGCATGGCCTCCCCCAAAATGCCAACCGTTTCATCGCCGCCGATTTTACCCAACGACCAGGCAGCAACTTCCCTCAACTCCGGTCGTTTGTCGCTCATAAGAATATCTCTCAGCAGTCCGACCGCACTTTCGTCTTTGAATTTGCCCAAAGCAATCACCGCATTGCGCTGAATCGGCTTCTTGCCCCTCCAGGAAGCCGCCATATGCCCGTACTGCGCCTTGAATTGCTTATTGCTTAATGTCAGCAGCGGCTTCAGCAGCGGCTTGACCCGTTCGTGGTCGGGCGCAAATTCAGAATGATGCGTCCAGTTTTTGCCCCCGTTTTTCGGACAGACCGTCTGACAGGTGTCGCAGCCGTAGATACGGTTTCCAATCTTTTCCTTCAGCTCGTCGTCAATGATTTCTTTCGACTGGGTCGCAAACGATATACAGCGGCCTGCATTTAATTGTCCCGGCCCCACCAATGCTCCGGTCGGACAAGCATCCAGGCACAGGGTACAGTCTCCGCATTCCTCTGTAACCGGCGCATCCGGAGGGAACGGAATGCTGGAGATCATCTCGCCCAAATATACCCAGGAACCGAATTCCGGCGTAATGAGCGAACAGTTTTTGCCTGACCAGCCGATTCCGGCGCGTTCCGCAACTGCGCGATCGACAAGGGCACCCGTATCCGTCATGCTCTCCATCCGCGCATCGGGAACCCTTCGGCGAATGAAGGACTCCAGCCGGGACAATCTGTCCTTCAGCACCCGGTGATAATCCTCACCCCAGGAAGATCGGGAAATGATCCCTCTATAAGCTCCCTGTTCGGATTGCGGCGGATTGATCAGCTTGGAAGGATACGCGACGGCGATGGAAATAATCGACCGGGGATCCGGCAAGCTGAGCTCCGGATGAACTCTCTTCTCGATATCCGGCTCTTCAAATCCCGATTCCCTGCCAAGCTCGCGGTGGCGGAGCAGAATCCCCTTCAATTCCCAAAAGGGGTCGGCTGAAGCGAAGCCGATCTTGTCGATTCCCAATTCCGCCAAATTCTCTTTGATTTCATCCTTTAACCGCTGCCAGCGCCGGCGTTCATCACGATCCGGTTGTTCCGGCAAATCCACCCTAGATCACCTGCCTTTGCAAATTGCATTGATCCGGATACAGTAAAAGTCGGAGTCCTTTATTCATGATATCAAATATTTAAAAAATATAAAAACCCGACAATTTGTGACATGACCTGTAACGGCAGAAAAAAAGACCGCGTTGTAACCGGCCCACCCGGCCAATTGTTCGCGATCTGTCGAAAGGCTCTGACGTTAGCGTCTCCAAATGCCAGTTTATCCTAAAATGATCGATGCGCGTGTGACTTCCCGGGATGCGGACTTATCCAGCGCCTCTTGAATATGTTCAAACGCATACTCGGCATCAAGCATATCGGAAAAAGGGTATTTCTCCACATTGTCGGAAAGAAATTGCAGCGACTTGTGCAGATACCAGGGATTGTAGCGCATTACCGGTATGATCGTCACCGATTTCCTCGTCAGCAGCCCCGGATCAAACTCGACAAGCTGTCCGGGTGAAATATTTCCGATCGTCACATACCTGCCGCCTAGACGCAGCAGATGAATTCCTTCACTAAAAGCCGCAGGAACCCCGGTTAATTCCATGACCACATCGGCTCCCTGTCCATTCGTCAGAAAACGGACAGCCTCCGCACGTTTTTCAACGGTGTCATATTCATTCATGTCAATGATATGATCGGCACCAAACTTCTTGGCCATCTCCAATCGCGAAGCAATTCCGTCAATGACAATGACCCTGGCCCCTTTTTCCTTCGCAACGGCGGCGGCATTCAAACCCAATCCTCCGGCTCCTTGCAGAACCACTGTTTCCGCATAGCTCAAAACCGCCTTATCGAAGCCGAAATAAACTTGTGACAACGCGCAGTTTGCGCTGGCAGCGGCGACATCCGGCACATTGTCCGGCACTTTGTAGAAATACTGATTGGGATGGATATAATAGTGCGTGGCAAAAGATCCATGAAAATGAGGCGCCTCCTCCGGCGGCTTATTCCAAAATTCAATGCCTCTTTCACATAGATAAAAATCTCCCCGAACGCAAGCGCTGCATTTGCGGCACGTTTGAAAATATGCCGTAACAATGCGGTCTCCGACACGGACCGGCTGACCCGCATAATCCGTTGTCACACCTTCTCCCAAGCTTTCAACCACACCGATCATTTCATGACCGAGCACCCCTGTTTTTTTCGTCGGATGATGCCCGCGCCAAATATGCAATTCGGAACCGCATACATTCGTGCGGACAATCTTTAAAATGACGGCTCCCGCTTCAGGCTTGGGAATGTCATACTCCCTGAACTCCAGCTTCATCGGTTCGACCATGTACGAAACTTTGCCTTTCATCGACAGCTTCCCCTCTTCAAGATTTGATGGTTGATCAGATAAACATGCCGCCGTCGACAATAATCGTTTGCCCAGTTACAAAACCGGCGGAAGTGATCAAGGAATACGCCACCTCCGAAACATCCTCCGGTGCAGCCACCCGCCCGAGCGGGGTTCCGTCGGCCAAACGCTGGATATGATCCTCCTGCCCCTTCACCCACCGTGTATCGACGACACCCGGAGCAACGCTGTTGACTCTGACTTCAGGCGCCAACACGCGGGCCAGCGATTTCGTCACGCTGATCGCGGCGGCCTTCGAAGCCGCGTAGGCAATCGAGCTTCCCAATCCGGTCATGCCGGCAATCGACGTAATGTTGACAATGCATCCCTTGTTTTTTTTCAATTCGGGAGCAGCTGCGCGGCAGCAAAAAAACATTCCTTTTACATTTACATTAAAGGCATTGTCCCAATATTCCTCTTTTAATCCTTCCAAATCCGCATGCTCAACAAAATTCGTCATTCCCGCATTATTCACCAAAATATCAAGCCGGCCAAATTTGTCAATCGCCGCCTGGACCATTTCGCGAATTTGCTGATCATCCCCTACATCCGCTTTGTACAAAAGTGTCCTGACGCCAAATCTTTCGGCATCCGCCTGCGTTTCACGCGCCTCTTTTTCCGAACGGGAATAATTGATCACGACATCCGCGCCGGCTTCCGCAAGGCGCAGTGCAATCGAACGGCCGATTCCGGTCGCAGATCCCGTGATCAATGCTGCCTTTCCTTGTAGCATGTATACTTCCCCCTTTTTCTAAGTTAAAACGTTATCAGCACTTTCATGGACTGATCTTCTTTTTTGTCTACCAAGCGGAACCCTTTATCCGCTTCCGAATATGGAAGCACGTGGGACACGATGGATTCAAACGGAATGGACCCGGCCAGCAGGAGGTCAATCGCCGTCCTTGTATCTTCGCGCATATACGTAAATGAACCGATAAGCTCTTTTTCCATTCCTTGCAGTTGTATGACATCGAGGGGTTGTTCGCCATGAAACATGGCTACCGCCACGGCACGCCCTCCCTTGCGCAGCAACGACAGCGCTTGGTTGATAATGCCCGGAGCACCGGCGGCGACAAACACTTTATCAAACTCGCCGCCGGCTATTTTCTTGGCGTCGATGGCCCAGTTGTCTCTGCCGCGGATATTCAATGTGTGGGTTGCACCCAATTTAACAGCATGCTCGAGTGCATAATCCAGCACATCGGTCGCCATTAAGACCGTCGCTCCGGCAGCTTTGGCGGCGGACAGCGTCAATAGACCGATCGGCCCTGCTCCAAGGATGGCAACCCGTTCACCCACGCGCAAATCCGCTTTTCGTACTGCGTGTACGCCTACAGCGAGCGGTTCCGCCAGCACGGACAATTGATAATCCATCGTCTTCGGAACAACGAATACGCATTCTTCCGGAGCCGCAAAATATTCTGCCATCGTGCCATACCAATTTCCGATCCCTGGCGCGGAACGATTTGCACAATAATGGATTCGTCCTGTGAAACAGGGCTCACATTTCCCGCATCCGTATTGAGGCTCGACTGTAACATGATCACCGACCTTCACCTTGCTTGTGCGGCTTCCGACCTCGACGACCTCTCCCGATACTTCGTGTCCGATAACAACCGGAGGCTTACGGAAGGGATGAATGCCTTTGTAGGTATGAATATCAGAGCCGCATATCCCGGCCGTTTTCACTTTAATCAGCACTTCATGCTCTCCGATTACCGGCTTTGAAACATTTTTAACGACAACGGTATAAGCGCTTTCAACTATAACTGCCTTCATGAATGAACACCAACCCTCCGCCTCAGTCTTTCACTACACGCCTGATACGGTTAATGCCTTCTCTGATTTCTTCTTTTGAAGACAACCTGTTCCGGTGACACATTGATGTGATTCAAATTGGAAATATGCTCAGCGATCGCCTCCCGCAATTCCATGATCCCGGCAGAGGGGGAATAATGAGTATAATTCTCCCCAATCGCCCATTTTCCCTTCTCTTTAATATTCTCCGGCGTATCAAAATCAGGCTCGCCGATCGCAAAGCTGATAATTTTCCGCCCTTGTGCCTCCAGCCTTTTCACTTGAGCCAAAACCTCAAATGCATTCTCCGTCCCCAATTGCGACATTCTTTCAGCGAACTTCATGAATTCCCCCCTGTTTATAAACTTATGAAAAGCCCCCAGGTCAATTGAGTGGCGTCCTATGAATCAACCATTGGCTTGTTTGATCAGCTTGGATGAGCCAAGATAGGCTTCCTGCACTTTTTCATCATTCAACAAGGCCCGGGCATTATCCTGCAGTACCACACGACCCGTCTCCAGAATGTAGCCGCGGTGGGCAATGGACAGGCTTTGCCGTGCATTCTGCTCGACCAGCAGCACGGTCACACCCTGCTCACGATTGATCTGTTTGATTTTTTGAAAGACGTTCTGCACAATGACTGGAGCCAAACCCAGCGAAGGTTCGTCAAGCATCAGCAGACGCGGACTCGCCATCAGTCCGCGGCCGATCGCGCACATTTGCTGCTGGCCGCCGGAAAGAGACCACCCCAGTTGGTCGATGAGCCGTTCCAGATCGGGAAAAACCGCCAGAACCTCATCAATAAGCCGATTCATCTCCTTTTTTGTGACCTTTCGGTTGGAAGCTCCAAGCACAAGATTCTCCCTCACAGTCAGCCCCGGAAAAATTTTGCGTCCTTCCGGCACATGAATGATGCGTTTTTTTACAACTTCCTCCGGCGACATTTCGTTCATATTCTCGCCATGAAACGTGATCGACCCCTTGGACGGGCGGAGCAGCTGCGATATGGTCCGCAGCGTTGTCGTTTTACCCGCTCCGTTGGAGCCCAATAAGACAACCGTCTCCCCTTCATTTACCTCAATGGTGACATTCTTCAACGCGACGATCTCTCCGTACAGGGTTTCAACTTGATTGAGTTTCAGCATGAACAAATTCCTCCCCAAGGTAAGCTTTGATCACTTCAGGATCACTGAGCACCTTCCCGATGGTTCCTTCGCTGATTTTCACGCCAAAATCCATCACTGTCACATGGTCGGCCACTTCCGTCACCAAATCCATATCATGTTCGATCAACAGCAGGGTCAAACCCAGCTGATTCAAACGTTTTAACAGCTTGACAAGCTCCTGAGTCTCCTCCGGATTCATCCCCGCCGCCGGCTCGTCAAGCAGCAGCAGCTGCGGTTCCTGCACCAGCGCCCTGGCAATCTCGACCATCCGCTGCTGGCCGTAAGACAAGTTCTTGACCAGCGCATGGTACTTCGTAAAGCCGACAAAGCGCAGCGATTCCTCCGCCTTGGCCCTGATCCGCATTTCTTCTTCCACCGCCCGCTTTGTGGTGAAAACAATACCGGCCAAGCCGGTTGTACTGCGGGAATGGTGCCCGATCATGACATTGTCGATCACGCTGAGCTCGGGAAACAGACGGATGTTCTGAAAGGTGCGGGACAGCCCGATCTTGACAATTTGATGAGGTTTATGGTTGGTCAGCTCCCTGCCCTTGAAGCTGAAACTCCCGCCGGTTGCCGTATACAAGCCGCTTAACACATTGATTACCGTCGTTTTTCCCGATCCGTTGGGACCGATCAGCACATGAATTTCTCCTTTTTTCACATTAAAGTCCAGACCGTCAACCGCTTTGACGCCTCCAAAATACTTCTTCAAGCCCTTGACCTCAAGGAGCACTGCCTGTCTCGTTTCCTCCGCCTTCAGAATGGGGACAACGCCGCCGTTCCCGGTATGCCGCGCGCTGCCGGCCATGCTGGAGACGGCCGCCTCGGCCGCAATCGCCGCCTCTTTCCGGGCGTTTGTGCCTTCGGCTTGTCGGGCACGCTCTTCCAGAAACGATAATTTCCCGCCCTGCGGAAATTTGATTGCCGTTTTTTCATCGTCATCGACCGAATGCCGATTCAATTTGCTGAACAGCTTCAGCACAATGCTCCAGATTCCGCCTGGCAAAAAGGCCATGAAGATCATGATCAACCCGCCGTAAATCATCTTGTAAAAAGCATTAAAATCACGCAGCAGCTCCGGTAAAGCCCCCAGAAAGACCGTTCCCAGCAGCGTCCCTGCAATCGATCCCGAGCCTCCGATAATCGCCATCGCAAAAAACACGACCGACTGATCGAAGGTGAAAACTGTCGGACTTATATACTGGTAGCTGGATGCGAACACGATCCCGCCCAGACCGCCCAGCGCCGCACTGACCGAAAAGGCAAGCAGCTTCGCCTTGAACATATCAATGCCGTTGGTCTGCGCCGCCAATCCGTCTTCCTGCACGGCCAGCAAGGCGCGTCCCAGACGGGAATGGCGGAGGCGGTAAACGATATAGGCGGATAAACCCAGCAGCAGTAATCCGAACCAATAAAACCAAACGTCGCCGCCAAGTCCCATCGCACCGGTCACCATGATGTCGGAAGCGAAAGGCAGTGTCGGACGCGGAATATTCATGATCCCGTCAGCCCCGCCCGTCACGCTTTTCCAGTTGAACAAAATCATATAGACGATCACGCCGAACCCGATCGTTGCCAGCGCCAGATAATGCGTTACCAGACGCAAGCAGACGGCGCCGAGAATCAGCCCTGCCAGCAATGGAACAATGATTCCGAACAAAAACGCCTCCCAGAAGCTCCAGCCGTGCATGCCGGTGAGAATGGCCAGCACATAGGCGCCCAATCCGAAAAATGCTGCCTGTGACAGCGCAATTTGCCCCGCATAGCCCAGCGCTACGGTCAGTCCCAGTGTCGCTATGCAGTAAGAAATGATCGCAATCATTTGGGTGAGCAAGTAACTGTTATCCTTAAAGATGACAGGAAGAGCTATGGCCAATACCGCAACGATGCCAACTGCAGCCAACGCTGCTTTCCCCATCTTGTTCCGGCTTTTCAAGTCAAATCCCTCTATCTTCGCCAAGACGCATCTCCTTCCTTTCCGCGATTTGATGGAAATTAAGCCTTCGTGCCGATTTTTTCACCGAATAACCCGCTCGGACGAAAGATGAGGAACAGCACCAGAACAATGAAGGCGGATGCGTCCATGTATGCCCCCATGCCAAAATAGGCGCTGAACGATTCAATCACTCCAATGAAAAGTCCTCCGACAATCGCTCCTTTCGCATCGCTAAATCCGCCGACAATGGCCGCCGCAAAAGCCTTCAGTCCGAAGATCGAGCCGATCGTTGTCGTCAGAGTGAATAACGGCGCCAGCAAAATCCCTGCGATGCCGCCCAAGGCCGTGCAGTAAACAAAGGTGAGGCCGTTCATCCATGCCACATTGATACCCATCAGACGCGCAGTTTCAGGATCCTGTGCCGTTGCCTGCATCTTCTTGCCCAGATTGGTCTTTTCGAACAGAAAGAATTGAAAGCCGAACAACAGCAGCGCGAAAACGATAATCACCAGGCTCTGCCGCGGCAAGGGAAGACCTCCCAGTTGAATCGGATCCCCGCCGATAAGAGGCGGCAGGCTTCTTGGATCCGGACCGTAAATCACCAAAAACAGGCTTTGAAAAAACATCGAAGCCCCCAGCGTGCTGATCATGACAGGCAGAAATGACTTGCTGCGGCTGCGAAACGGCCGGTATACCCCGATTTGATATAAAAATCCGAAAATCCCCATGATCAGTACCGAGGCGATAAGCGCAAACCAAATGGGAATCCCGTTGGAATACAAAGATAAACAGATAAATGCGCCTACCATAATAAAATCGCCCTGCGCAAAATTCACCACATTAACGGCAACATAAACGAGGACGAAGCCCAATGCGATCAAGGAATAAATACTGCCCATCGCCAATCCGTTGACCAGCAGTTGAAACGTTGTTTCCATCGACACTGCGATACCCCTCCCTCCGGTCTCTTCATAAAGCGAGAGGATTCGGCCGGATGAACCCGCCGAATCACTCTCACGCCTGATTTTCCGATTAGTGAACGGTTACAATCTTGCCGCCTTCCACTTTTACGATTGAATAGCTATGTAGACCGTCGCCATTCGCATCAAAGGTATAATTTCCTTCGGCCCCGTCGTAATTTTTTATCGCAAGAATACCATCGCGAATGTCATCCGGTTTGGTGCTTTTCTTCTCATTGATCACCTTCGCAAAAACATGAAGGGCGTCATAAACCCATGCAGTGTAGACATCCGGTGTTTCGTTATACTTCGCCTTAAACTTTTTCACAAAAGCTATGGTAGCGTCGCTTTGATCGGCCGCAAAGTCATTGACGCTGTATACGCCGTTCAGATTGTCCCCGGAAATCTTGAGCGTGACTTCCTGTGCCAAGGATGGCGAGCCGATCAATTGGTATTTGAAGCCCTTTTCATGGATTTGGTTGACCATTTGGCCCGCGTCTTCAGAGTTGGTCATATAGGTGTTTACGGCCTCCGCTCCTTTGTCGGCGAATTTCTGCAGGAACGGAGTGAAATCCTTGTTGCCCGTATTGTACGATTCAACCGCAACGGGTTCGATACCCATTTCTTTGTAGTTTTGAAGCAGCAAATCCTTGCCGCCGCTTCCAAACGCGTCGGAATCATAAATAATGGCTATTTTCTTGTAACCCAGCTTTTTAGCTGAAAATTCCGCGATGGACTTTGCAGCATAACCGTCATGAGGACGGAAACGGAAATACCACTTGTCGCCCAGCTTTGTCGTCAGTCCTACGTTAGTGCCTCCTATGGCAACCGGGATGCCGGCTTTTTTGGCGAATGAATCGGTCGCCTGCACGTTCGTGCTTCTGATCGATCCGATTACCGCCACAATATCCTTATCGGAGACCAGCTTTTGAAATGCACCTACCGCGCCTTGCTGCGTTCCCTGTGTATCCTGAAAAACTACTTCGAGCTTCTTACCCAGAATTCCGCCGGCGGCGTTGATTTCCTCGAGGGCCAAATCTATTCCCATTTTCTTGAACTTTCCCGACAATGCCGACTTCCCCGACAAGTCGCCAAGCGCCCCGATCTTAACCGTTCCGCCGCTTTGAGCGCTGTCGCCGCCGCTTTGACCGGCTTGTTTGCCGCTGTCATTGCCTTTGCTCGAGGTACCGCCGCTGCTGGGCTGACTGCCGCCGCACGCAGTTAATACCAACATGAATACAATAATAGCCATGGTGATTCCCAATATTGATTTTTTCACCTTGCAGCCTCCTTCGGTCAATGTTTTTTGAAAGTCGTTTCACTAACCAGTCCATTTTTGATTAAACTTTATCACCTCCTCAAATCCTGACAGGTATGCGCTTACATTTTGCAATGTGTCCATTCGTGTCTTATCAGTTGATTTCCCGGCGACCGGCTTTCCCCACGCCCCAAAATAATCTTTTAAATAAATCCCATTTCTTTGAATGCATCGATATCTTCCCGAATTTGCTTCATATGTCCGCGAATGGCCTGCACCGATTTTTCTTTATTTCTTTCTTTAAGCGCCGCGACAATCTTCTTATGATGCGTCTGGCCCCTTTCCATCGAACGGGGAGAATGAAAAATCATTTGCTCGCGCTGTGCATGTATTAGCTCCAAAATCGAATTCATAAAAATTAAATAGATCGGATTTCCCGCCGATTTCACCACTTCAAGATGAAACTGGTTATCAAGCATTAAAAATTGCTTAATATCTTGCAGCGACAGATCCAATTGCTCCACAATTTTCTCCAAATGCACTACTTGCTCATCATTGATGCGCTGAGAACTATACTGAATGATCGACGTCTCCAAGACTTCGCGGGCTTCAACCAATTGCTCCATTGTAATCTTGTTTTGCCCTAAAATTCGCTGTATGGATTCGGTTACCAACTGTTTTTGGGGTTCAGTGATGAACACTCCCTTTCCGGGCTGTACCCGAACGAAACCTTTTTGCTCTAAGTTTTTAATTGCTTCCCGTATGACGGTTCGACTGACGGAAAATCGCTTTGCCAATTCTCTTTCCCCCGGCAAACGGTCACCAGGTTTGACACGGTCCGTAAAAATCATATCCTCAATTCGGTCCACAACATTAATATATAGCAAGTTTAACCTCCCATGTAAGTAACTGGTCCAACCGGTATAATATTAAAGAAAATATAACACCCTGCATATTTTGTGTCAATAAATATAATTGAATATTCTATTTTTTCTGAATATTTGACATACATAAGAACGCAAAAAAATAACCTGATCTAATCAGGTCTGAACAATAAAATACATTCCACATAATAAGACTTAAGCCCCCGTGTTTTTCAGGTATCATAAATAAAGGCACGACGACCTGAACCTGTCCATCCGGTGTCGGCACCACATCCAAATCATAATCAATGTAAGTGAGCGTATCTCCGCTTACATACGGCGGGGATGCAATGTTGCAGTAATACCGGATACCCTGTGCCTCGATCAAGGCGACAATATTAAACCATTGGTCGGGAATAAAAAAGGAAACGGCCGGAATTCTGCTGATCCATTCCCGGCCGTCCGATTCCCGAATCCTCGTTTGATTGTTTATCAGCACATGCATGGACTCGTTTATATGATCGGGGTGCAGTATTTGTTGCGGCACAGCCCAGTAAAGAGAAAAGTTGTCCATTGCGCATCCTTTCCTCAAATCAACCTATCCTCACTGCTTACCGTACCCCTATCATAAGTGGAAAAATGATTCACAGTAAAGAAACCTCCACCGGCGCAAAGCCTACCATGCAAAAAGATAGGCACTTCTTCAAACCCAGCCGGGTATGGAGACATGCCTTTATTTGTGCGTATTCATTTCATTTGCGGCTTGGCAGATCGTTGGCATTATCCGTTTGCAATGCTTAGCTTCTCGATAGAACGGGTAAAGTCGTTCCCGCGATATCCCATTGATTCGTACAAGGGTATCAACGGTTCATTATGCGAGTCCAGCGTAACCAAAACCCTTCTGACTTTATGCCGGTCAAAACGCTCTTTCAGCGCCCGGATCAAGGACCTGCCGATGCCTCTGCGCTGGAATGGGGGAAGAACGGCGATTCTGTAATAATAACCGTGGTTATTATCAATCGTTCCGATCAGAATTCCGACTATCGTGTTGTTCTCCTGAGCCACCAACACAAGCTCGCTGTCCCATGACAATTGTTTGGCAAAAGCGGCCATCGTTTCGGTATAGCAGGTTTCCGTAAGAACTTCCTTGAGCAAACGGGTGACAGAGGAATAATCAGACAATTGAAACGAGCGAATTTGCATATAAAAGACTCTCCCCCTAAAGTTCGGTCTGTTTAATGGTAAGAATATAAATACGACGAAAAACGCTAATATCCTGCAAAAAATTAAAATAAAATTAAAAAAAACGCCACAAAATCGTTAAAACCCTTGAAAACGCTTTAATTTAAGCGTTTTCAAGGGTTTTTTAGGGGATTAACGGCATTAACTTTCTAAGTTTCAATATTAATCTTAGCGGATTTTTGAAAAAATTTCTATAGTAATTTGAGCTTCTTTCTAATGCATAAACCGATAACTTTTCATACATAAACATTGATTTGTTATAAAAAATCGGTAATAATATAAGTTGTGTAATTACATAATATTGGGAGGTATGTTACATGGCACATCAATTGCCACCATTACCGTATCCAAATAACGCTTTGGAGCCGTATATCGACGAACAAACCATGATGATTCATCACGATCGTCACCACAATGCGTATGTGACTAACTTAAACGCTGCTCTTGAAGGACAACCCGAACTTCAGAATAAGAGCATTGACGATTTGATCGCCGATTTGAACAGCGTGCCGGATAACATCCGCACTGCCGTTCGCAACAATGGAGGAGGTCACGCAAACCACTCCCTGTTCTGGCAGATCATGAAGCCCAACGGCGGCGGAGAGCCTGCCGGCAAATTGGCCGAAGCCATCAAGGGCGAACTCGGCGGATTTGAGAAGTTCAAAGAGGATTTCTCCAAAGCCGCAGCAACCCGCTTCGGCAGCGGATGGGCATGGCTGAGCGTCGACAAGAACAAAAAGCTTGTCGTAAGCAGCACTCCGAATCAGGACAATCCGATCATGGAAGGCCTGACACCGATTCTGGGCCTGGACGTTTGGGAGCATGCCTATTATTTGAAATATCAAAACAAGCGTCCTGATTACATCTCCGCTTGGTGGAGCGTCATCAATTGGGAAGAAGTCGGCAAACGATACGAGGCAGCCGTGCAATAATATCGCGATTGCACAATAACAAACAGCATCCGAACTCTGGTCCGGATGCTGTTTTTGCTTTTCAGAACTCCTCTTCCCGCTCGGCTATGGGGCCATTCCAATCAATACCGGGCAGTCTTTTGGCATATTCCCGGATAATCCTGATAAACACGTTGGGAAAAACGAACCTCTCAAGCTCCTGCGGCTCGATCCAGCGCAAATCATCCCGGTCCGATCCGCCTCCTGTCGCTGAACCGGGGAGATCCATGCTGTCAGACAACCCCTGCGGGTTACCCAAGTAATTGCATACATAAACGTCCAACTCCCAACGGATGTGGCTGAACGTGTGATTCGTTCTAAACCATTTGCCCAGCGGCTCAATCGGCAATCTCTCTTCCTCAAGCAATTTCTCTTTCAGCAGCACCATGCCGTCAGCATCTGCCGCAGCATAATGGGGAAGCTCCCACATTCCCGCCAGCAGCCCCTCATCGGGGCGGCGGCGGATCAAAATTTGTCCAGTCCGGTTTCCAGCGCCTTGGATTAAAGCAACGACTCTTTGCTCGCGTCTCGGCGGCTGTGCTTTCTTCTTGACCGGCAGCTGTTCCTCCATGCCGTTCAAGCGTCCCGCGCAGTTCTCCATGACCGGACAAATCAGACAATTCGGCGATTTGGGAGTACAAATCAGCGCTCCCAATTCCATCAAAGCTTGATTGAAGCTGCCGGCCTCACCCTCCGGAATCAGTTCCCTGGCCAGCTTCTCCATCTCCGTTCTCGTGCCCGGTTTGGAGGTGTCATCGAGAATCAGAAAAAACCTTGAGAATACCCGCATCACATTTCCGTCCACCGCCGGTTCCGGCCGATTATACGCAATGCTTAGCACGGCCCCGGCCGTATAGGGACCGACCCCTTTCAAGCTGCCGATTTGATCCCGCTTATCCGGCACCCTACCTCCATACCGTTCCTTCACTTCCCTGACCGCTGTTTGCAAGTTGCGCGCCCGCGAATAATATCCCAAACCCTCCCAGGCCTTCAACACATCCTCTTCCGGCGCTTCGGCCAGCGCCTCAACCGTCGGAAACCGTTCAATAAATCGATGGTAATACGGAATGACCGTATCCACCCGGGTTTGCTGGAGCATGATTTCCGATACCATGATCCGGTAAGGATCGTTGGTTCGCCTCCACGGCAAATCCCGTTTGTGGATCCGGAACCACTCCAATAAATTGCTGCTGAAATATTGCCGGATCTCTGCAGTTGAACGCTCCATAGAAAACTCCTTTAGGCAAAAATCGAATTAAACCTTCTACTTAAAAAATTATATATAAAAACCGATATCGAGGCTACTTCATTAGATGGTCGTCGATCATGCGCCGCTGCCTAGCGCGCTCATCGGCGGCCCACCCCAACATGTCCGCCATCAGCTCCGTCACGCGTTCCGCCTCACGCTCCGCGCGAAGCCGGTCGAAGTTCAGCATTCCGGTTCTGCGAGCCAAAAAATCAGTTGCCGTTGCAGCCATTTCATGCTCCACGCAGTACCGCACCTCAGCGCGCAGGATACACGCTGCCGGATCCCGCTCCTGTCGCCCAACGGATGCTTCATCCGAAGTTTCCCCCGCACTGTGCACTGCATTTTCAAATTCCCGGTAGATGTGCTCCGTATTGGAGCCGTACAGAGAAACCAGACGCTCCGCCGTGTTCCGATCGATGCCTATCGCCATTCCCCGTTCGGTCAAATGGGCCCGGCAGTCTTCGAAAGTCGGGAACCCGTTTTTGTCACCCCCGCTGATAACGATCCGATCCGTGGAGCATGCGGGAAATCCAAGCCCTGCTTCATCCTTTATTTGGGCCGCGACCGAATCGACCACCTTCTGCGCCATTTTGCGAAAGCCCGTCAGCTTCCCTCCGGCAATGGAAATCAAGCCAGAGGCTGACATGAAAATTTCATCCTTCCGGGAAATCTCGGACGGAGCCTTGCCTTCTTCTCCGATCAGCGGGCGCAGGCCCGCCCAGCTTGATTCAATGTCTGACTCCTTGAGCCCGGCTTCCGGAAACATCGCATTCACCGCATGAATCAAATATGCCCGATCGTACTTCGTCGTGCCCGGGCTTTCAATCGGTCCCTCATATACGGTATCGGTCGTCCCGATATAGGTCTTTCCCTCCCTGGGAATCGCAAAAATCATGCGGCCGTCAGGCACATCAAAATAAACCGCCTGCCGGATCGGCAGCCTGGAATGATCCACGACCAGATGGACCCCTTTTGTCAGCAGCAGCTTTTTGCCGTAAAGCGAGCCGTCCTTTTGCCTTAAAAGGTCAACCCACGGGCCGGCCGCATTCACAATTTTTTGGGCCCGGATTTCATATGACTTTCCGGACCGCTCATCTGTGCACCTGACACCGGCCGCTCTGCCCTGTTCATACAAAAAATCCGTCGCCTTCGCATAATTCACGATCCCGGCTCCATATGCGTGAGCCGTTTTCATGATGTCGACGGTCAACCGGGCGTCATCCGTACGGTATTCATAATAACAGCCCGCTCCGATTAAGCCGTCCCGCTTCAGCAGCGGCTCCATCCGGATCGTCTCCTCCCGGCCCAGCATCCTGCGCCGTTCGTTCGGTTTGACCCCGGCCAGCCAATCATATAGATAGAGCCCGACGGAGCTTGCCCAGTAGCCGTATGTTCCGCCTTTATAAATCGGCATCAGCATCGGCGCGGGAAGGACGATGTGCGGCGCGTTGCTGTGCAGAAGCTCCCTTTCCTTCCCGACTTCCCTGACCAGCTTCACTTCTCCCTGTTTCAAATATCGCAAACCGCCATGAACCAGCTTCGTCGATTTACCGCTCGTTCCGGAAGCGAAATCCCCCATTTCCAGCAGTCCGACCTTCATCCCGCGGACTGCGGCGTCCCATGCGATCCCCGCACCGGTAATGCCCCCTCCGATCACCAGCAAATCGAGTTTGTCTGCGGACATTTCCGCCAACACTTGTTGTCGTTCCAGCGCCGAAAAACGGCGCTTCCCCGGCATGCTTCCCATGATCCATTCCCCCGACCCAAGAAATTCGGCATTTCGCCGATATTTACGGCCAAAAAAAAGAGAGGCCGCAACCAACACTACAGCAGTCATGCCATAATGCCAGCGGTCTCTCCGTTTCTCCAGCCAATTATTAACTTGAATCCATTATACAATATTTTCTATTTGAATGCCATAGCAGCCCGCACCGCTTTTTTCCAGCCGCCGTATAATTCCTGCCTTTGCGTTTCCGGCATAGCCGGCTTGAAATCCTTTCCGATCTCCCACAGGGCGGCGATTTCATCCGTATCCTTCCAATAGCCGACCGCCAGTCCGGCCAAATACGCAGCCCCCAAAGCAGTCGTTTCATTAATGGCGGACCGCTGGACAGGCACCCCCAAAATATCACTCTGGAACTGCATCAGGAAGCTGTTCCTCACCGCGCCTCCATCCACCCTCAGTGTTTTCAACGATATGCCCGAGTCCCCCTCCATCGCGTCCAGCACGTCCTTGGTCTGGTAAGCCAAGGATTCCAGCGTGGCGCGGATGAAATGCTCCTTGGAGGTGCCCCGCGTCAGACCGAACACCGCCCCCCGCACATCGCTGTCCCAGTAGGGAGTACCCAACCCGACAAAAGCGGGGACGACATACACCCCTTCGGTCGATTCCACCCTCGCGGCATATTCCTCGCTCTCCCGGGCATCGTTGAACATTCGCAATCCGTCACGGAGCCACTGGACAGCCGAACCGGCAACGAATATGCTGCCTTCCAGGGCATATTCCACTTTCCCGTTCAGCCCCCAGGCAATCGTCGTCAGCAGCCCGCGGCTCGACCCGACCGCCTGCTCTCCGGTGTTCATCAGCATGAAGCAGCCGGTTCCATAGGTGTTTTTGGCCATCCCCCGCTCAAAGCACGCCTGTCCGAATAAGGCGGCTTGCTGATCGCCTGCGGCGCCGGAAATCGGAACTGCTCTGCCAAAGAAATGCTGCTCCGCCGTATGCGCATAGACCTCAGAGGAGGGGTGCACCTGTGGAACCATCGAACCCGGAACACCCAATATCTCCAGCAGCTGCTCATCCCAACGCAGCTCATGAATGTTGAACATCAGAGTCCGGGAAGCATTCGAATAATCCGTGACATGCGCTGTTCCCCCGGACAGCTTCCAGATCAGCCAGGTGTCGACCGTTCCAAACAGCAAATCCCCTTGCTCGGCCTTTTCGCGGGCTCCCTCCACATGCTGGAGGATCCATTTCACTTTCGTTCCGGAAAAATAAGCATCGATCAGCAGACCGGTTTTGCTGCGGACCAAGGACTCGTGCCCGGACGCTTTCAGCTGCTCGCAGATCCCCGCGGTTTGCCGCGATTGCCAAACTATAGCGTTATATACCGGCTGGCCCGTTTGTTTGTCCCATACCACGGTCGTTTCCCGCTGATTGGTGATGCCGACCGCGGCAATTTGCTCCGGCTTTGCATTCGCTTCCGAAAGAACGGAAGCCATGACGAAGCGCACGCTTTCCCAAATTTCCAGCGCATCGTGCTCCACCCAGCCGGGCTTCGGAAAAATTTGCGTAAATTCCTTTTGCGCCATATGCACGATCCGCCCCCGCCGATCGAATAAAATCGCCCTGGAGCTTGTCGTGCCTTGGTCCAAGGCCATTATATACCGCTCCATTACAACCCCTCCGTTCCTTTATTTGCGGTTAGACAATTTTCAGGATAGTTCATTTTATTTTTCCCTGTGGCTCAAACTGCTCCCAGAGCTCCGTATTCGAAGTCGTAATAGCCGCCGCGCCTGCATCCAGGGCATTATGTACATCATCCACCGAACGGATCAGTCCACCGGCCAAAACTGGCTTTCCCGTCCGTTCTCTCACTTCCTTTATAATGTGGGGGATGCAGCCGGGAAGCACCTCAATATAATCCGGCTGAGTCGTCCCGATCAAGCCGTAGCTCTTCTCAAGCGCATTCGAATCCAGCAGAAATACCCGTTGAATGGCGAGCACGCCTTTCTGCCTGGCCTTCAGAATCACTTTCGATTTGGTTGAGATTAGGCCGGCCGGTCTAAAATCCTGACACAGAAATTCCGCCGCATATTCATCATTCTTCAGACCGTGTATCAGATCGGCGTGCAGGAGCATCTTCTTTCCGCTGTTTTTCACAATTTTTTGGATGCCTTTAAGCTGGACCACATGGATATCCATGACGACAAAGCTGTCGTAAGCGGTTTTCATGAATTTGTCAAAATCCTTCAAACTCCTTACTGCAGGCAGTACTTTCTGGCCGCTTGATTCGATCGACATGCCCTTTCCTCCCGCGTATCGCATCCTTATGTGATATAAATCATACACCTTTATTTTGTCATATTGTATTATGATGGAGGTCATACTAGTTATGTTATCACAGCTCGAAAATTATTGACCAGGAGGGAGAAATCGCCATGCTGAAAAAAATCACTGTTTACACCGGAGCTTTGCTGCTGATGATCGCAATGCTGTCGGCATGCGGAGCCAAAACAGACAACCAAGTCAGTCCCCAACCCAGCCCTGGCGCCACTCAAGGTGCTGATCAAGGGGCAGCCCCGGGCGGCAAACAGGAAGCTGCAAAGGTCGATGTACAGGCCATTTATACGCAAAAATGCGTGACCTGCCACGGAACGGATTTGGAAGGGAAATTAGGGGGCAAAACGAATCTGCAGCACGTAGGCGCCACTTTGACGAAGGATCAAATCGCTACTCAGATCAGCAACGGAGGCAACGGAATGTTGGCCTTCAAAGGGACCTTGAGCGAGGATGAAATCGAAGCGATGGCGGAATGGCTTGCCGCAAAAAAATAAGAATAAGCAGCGAAAATATTGCTGAAAAAAGTTCCGATCGGATTCATCGGAGCTTTTTTGTGTTACGGGATTTCCGCGGCCGCAAAGGAAATCGCGTAGCTTTGGCTGTGGGAAATGCTGAGATGAGTCTGCAGCGAATCTGTGAAGCCAAGCCTTTGGAGTGAGGCCGCGGAAATGCAGCATATCGGTTTGCCGTTGGCGTCGGGCAAGATCTGCAGATCGTGAAACCCCACTTCTCCGCCGATCCCGCATCCCAGCGCTTTCACGACCGCTTCTTTTGCGGCAAACCGGCCTGCGGCAAACTCCGCCAAGCGTCCGCTTCGCTGTTTCGCCAGAGCTCTTTCCTCTTCGGTCAGCACCCTTTCCAGAAACCTCCGGCCTGCCGATCCTTCCAGCAGCTTGCGAATTCTCGCTATTTCCACGATATCCGTGCCTATTCCAATCAGCATGTTCTTTTGCACCGCTTTCCTGAGTTTGCTTTTAAGTTTATCCCATTTTTAGTACAATTGGAATATCGCTGCATAACGCAATGGGCAAGGAGGAAATCATATGGATGAGAGCTCGAAACGTCATCTGCTGGACAAAGACAGGCAGTTTGTTTGGCATCCTTTCACGCAAATGAAGGATTACGCCGAAAAGGATCACCTTCTCATTGAAAAAGCCGACGGTGTTTTTCTTTACGATGCGGACGGCAACCGATATTACGATACAATCAGTTCCTGGTGGGTGAACGTTCACGGACACGGACATCCGCGCATCAAACGGGCGATTGCCGGTCAGCTCGATTCCATGGATCATGTGATGTTCAGCGGATTGACGCATCCCACGGGCATTGAGCTGGCGGAAAAGCTGACGGAGATTGTCCCCGCAGGCTTGTCGCATGTGTTTTATTCCGACAACGGCTCCACCGCCGTGGAAGTCGCTGTGAAAATGTCCTTTCAATATTGGCAGCAAATCGGCGAGAAGCAAAAGACGAAGTTTGTCTTTCTGGAAAACAGCTATCACGGAGACACGATCGGCGCTGTCAGTGTCGGCGGAGTGGAGATGTATCACTCCCTGTTCAAACCTCTGCTGTTCGATGCCTATCGAATTCCTTCGCCGAATGTTCACATTTGGCCCGATCAGACGGAGCAGGGGGCCGATGCGTGCGTGAAGCGCGCTCTCAACGAAGCGGAGAAGCTGTTCCGGGAGAAGCACGGCGAAATTGCCGCGGTCATCGTGGAACCGATGATTCAGGCGGCCGGAGGGATGATTATTTATCCCGCTGAATATTTGAGAAGGCTTCGCGAGCTGTGTACCCGCTACCGCATCCATCTGATTGCCGATGAAGTGGCTGTCGGGTTTGGGCGGACGGGCCGGATGTTCGGATGCAATCATGCGGGAATATCCCCCGATCTGATTTGTCTGTCCAAGGGATTGACCGCCGGGGTTATTCCGCTCGCCGCCACGCTCTGCACGGATGAGATTTATATGGCCTTTTACGATGATTATGAGACGCTAAAAACGTTTTTTCACGGCCACAGCTTTACGGGGAATCCGGTAGCCGCAGCCGTCGCCTTGGAAAGCCTCTCCATCTTCAACGACGAACGGGTGCTCGAACGGGTTCAGGAAACCTCGGCTGTGCTGAGTGAACGCTTGCGGAGGCTGGAGTCGCATGAACACGCCGGACGCATCCGCTCGCTGGGAATGGTCGGAGCATTCGATTTATTGGCGGACAAATCCTCAGGAAGAAGCTTCGATTCGCGCGAGAGAACCGGCAATAAGGTATACTGGGAGGGCCTCAAAGAAGGGCTCATTCTGCGTCCGCTCGGAGACACGATTTACTTCTGGCTGCCTCTGGCCGTTACGTCCGAGCAGGTGATCGACATTACGGAACGGACAGAGCGGGTGCTCCATCGAATGAGGCTGTAGCATGATTTCGATTCAGATTCCCGGTATCGGACTGCGCTTGTGTTCGGTAATCTGGTATTGCCTTTCCAGCTTTTCCTTCACCTTCGGATCGATTTCTTTTCCCTCGAGGTAGCTGCTGTTATCCTCATAGCTGATTCCAAGCTCATCCTCATCGGTCTGTCCGGGCCATAGTCCCGCTGTCGGCGCTTTGGTGATGACCTGTTCGGGAATCCCCAGCTTTCCGGCCAACAAGCGGACCTGCCGCTTGTTCAAAGAGCTTAACGGCGTGATATCCACGGCCCCGTCGCCCCATTTGGTGAAAAAACCGGTCAGCGCCTCGGAAGCGTGATCCGTCCCAACGACCAGCAAATTTAGTTCAACGGCGAGCGCGTACTGTTTGACCATCCGCGTTCTCGCCTTCATGTTGCCCTTTGCCACGCGCGAAAGATGCTTGTGAACGCCCAGCGATTTCAGCGCGAATTCGACTTCCAGCGCCATCTCGTCGACGGAGTCCCTGATGTTGGTTTCCACCCGGCGCTGCAAATTGATCGCATCAGCCACCGCATAGCTGTCGGTAATATCCTCTTGATCCCCATAAGGCTGAAACACACCCAGCGTAAAGTATTCTTTGCCCTTTTCCCGGGTCAATTCGTCTGTGGCCTTCTTGCAGAGCGCCGCTGCAACCGCACTGTCGACTCCTCCGCTGATGGCAATCAACAGCCCGTCCATGCCGGTATTCGAAAGATAATTCTTCAAAAAATCAACGCGCCTTCTGATCTCCTCCTCCGGATCGATCTCCGGCTTTACGCCGAATCTGCGTATGATATCCTGCTGCAGGCTCATGGTTGAACCCTCCTTCATCTATACATTGACCATGATCATCTGCTTCTTAGTATAGACGAATGGCACATTTTATCAAGCGCCGTGAAAAAAACAATCCCCTGATGTCAGGTTTCCCAACATCAGGGGAGAAGCTTTTATTTGCAGTATTCGTCGAAGGCCGCCGTCAGTTCGGCAGCGATTTGCTCCGCCGCACGATTTTCGATGTTGTGTCTCGGGATAAAATGCACGAGCTCCCCGTCCTTCATCAATGCGATCGATGGGGATGAAGGCGGATTCGGAAGGAAATATTCCCTCGCTTTCTCCGTTGCCTCCCGATCTTGGCCTGCAAACACGGTAAACAAATGATCGGGCACCGCATCATGCTGCAGTGCGAGAGCAACCCCGGGACGGCACAATCCGGCGGCGCATCCGCAAACCGAATTGATCACAACAATTGCCGTACCCTTGGCATAGGGGATATTTTCGACGACTTCTTCCGGAGTGCGAAGCTCCTTGAAGCCGATTCTCGTCAATTCGTCCCGCATGGGCTGAATGACATCCTTCATGTACATTTCAAAGGACATGGACATTATGAATCACTCCTTGCGGCATCATTATAATAGTTTTTAATACAAAATGTTTCTTAAGTCATATTATACATACCCCCGGAGGGAAATGAAAGCATGAAATTGCCGCAAGTAAACTTCGTCCTTCAGTCTTAGACAGCGTGACAAAATAACTTCCACTAAAATGTTGGCAAAAATCATTAAACCGTTGATATTTTGCCAACAAAAGTGGAACTAATTTTTGTCACGCGTCCTTGCTCATTCACCCGTTCTTGCCGGCCTCCTTGTTGAACCCAGTTTGGCTCGCGGGATCAGCCGCGGCCCGATCCACCACGTCCGAGTCCCGGCCTGCCCCTGTTCCGGCTTCAAACGCCGGGTAAGCCGCATCCTTATCGGCATGCTCGAATATCCCGCTTTGCGGGACGATCCCTTTCTCGAAGTAATCCCGATTCTCCGCAGACTGAAAGCCGATGTCCTTATATGGATGCACCCATTCGTCACCGGCCATTACGGCGGGATCGGTGTCTTTGCTCCATTGATTCAGCGGCGAATTGGGCGACTCGTATTGATGGTCGCCGATCACCACCCCATGTTCATTCACGAAGGCTTCCCGCGGTCCCCTTCCCCGCTGAAATTCGGGCAGAAATTCGATTTCAAAAGGGTCCAGGTCACGGCCTGCGAAAGCATCGGCAGTGCCGCCGAGGTTGTCCATGTTCTCCCCGTTGCCGCCGGTTTGCTTTTGCTTCGGATCTGACATTATGCATTCCTCCTCGTTAGTCATTATTCAACATACATGTATTCAAATGGAAGGACGATTAGGTCCCTTCAGCTTTTTGCCGCCGTCTCCGTCCATGCCCGCTCCGGTTTCTGTACTGCGATCCGCACCCTTTCCGGCCTCCATCCCGGTGAAACGTTCCGCTTCCATCCTCTCTTCTGTCCCAATCAAGCGTTCCGCTTCCATCGTCTCTTGCGCCCCGGTGAAATGATCCACTGCCGTCCCCTCCGGCGTTTTTGCCGCTAATTTCCTGTTGACCTCGCTTTGCCTTTCCTGTTCAATCGATGCATTCTTCTCAAACCAAAGGTCTCCGACAATTTATCCGCCCCTTTCCATGGCTATTATGCCTCAATCTTCCGGGGACCAATCATGCCGCTGAAATTGGCTCGCCTTATAGACCGCCCTCACCACTACAGATAACGGATGAACTGGACACTAATATTGTCGAATCTAAGGGGAACCAGAGGATCTTTTGATGTTATCATAGGGCAAGCTGAAGGAGGATGGGTGAAAAAGTCTTACGGTGGAAGAACGCGGCCGGAAATTGCACAATTCTTCTTCCGATTTGATAAAACCGATGGTTAGGATTAAGATACAGAATAAGCAATTGCCTGATTTGCTAAACTTCCCTGCAATCGGAGGTCAACGATTTTCATGAGAACAAACTACGATGTCATCATCATCGGCGGGGGACCGTCCGGCTTGATGGCCGCCATTGCCTCAAGCAAACACGGGGCGCGGACGCTGCTCGTTGACAAGGGAAAGCATCTGGGTCGAAAGCTGGGGATTTCCGGGGGCGGCAGATGCAACGTAACCAACAACAAGGAGCTTGACGAGCTGATCCGGAACATTCCCGGGAACGGACGTTTTTTGTACAGCTCGCTGGCCAATTTCAGCAATAAGGATATCATCGCTTTTTTTGAAGGCATGGGCATCCCTCTGAAAGAAGAAGACCGGGGCAGAATGTTCCCCGTATCCGATAAAGCCAAAACCGTGGTCGATGCGCTGATTGCCAAAGTTCGTATGCAGGGTGTGGAGATTCGGGTCAACCATCCGGTGGAAAAGGTGCTGTATCGGGAAGGAACAACTGAGGGCATCCGTTTAAAAAATGGGGAAACGATTCCCGGACATTGTGTCGTTGTGGCCGTCGGCGGCAAGTCCGTTCCGCATACGGGTTCTGAAGGTGATGGTTATATTTGGGCAGAGGAAGCTGGACATACCATAACGGAGCTGTATCCGACGGAAGTGCCGTTGACCTCCAATGAGGCGTTCATTCGGAACAGACAGCTTCAAGGCCTGTCTCTGCGAAGCATCGTCATTTCCGTCCTGAATCCGAAGGGAAAGACAATCATCGAACACGAGGGCGACATGATCTTCACGCATTTCGGGTTATCCGGGCCCGCGGCCCTTCGGTGCAGCCAGTTTGTCGTTAAAGCGCTGAAGCAGTTCAATGTCAAATCGATTCCCGTCCACATCGATCTGTTCCCGGATAAATCCGCCGAAGAAATCCAAGCGGAAACCTTGAAGCTGGCAAAGGACGAACCGAAAAAAGCCGTCAAAAATGTGCTGAAAGGTTATTTGCAGGAACGCATGATCCCGCTCATTCTGGAAAAATCGGGCTTGCGCGAGGACCTTACCTATGACAACATCCCGAGAGAGCCGTGGACGAACATGGCTTCCTTATTAAAGGCCTTTCCTGTCGAGGTCAACGGCACCCTGCCGCTTGAAGAGGCTTTTGTTACCGGAGGCGGGATCCATCTGAAGGAAATCAATCCGAAAACGATGGAGTCCAAAAAAATGAAGGGCTTGTTCTTTTGCGGTGAAATTCTGGACGTGCATGGATATACGGGGGGATATAATATCACCGCCGCTTTTTCCACTGGCTATACGGCCGGCTCAAGTGCGGCCGCAGCGGCTGGACACCATATCCCCTGAGGGCATCTGTCATTGGTACATCTGCTCTTTTTCCGCCTCAAGTCTAATAAATTCATATTCTCTGCCTTGCATCATGTCCACCAGCTCGTCATGCCGGTTTGCGGCATCCCGTAAAGTGTTGTATTCGTCCCTGGAGACAAAAGGGTACATCCGCACATCTCCGGAATGGTAATGAACAAACAGTTCATTCGAATAAACATCATAAACGACCAATGCAATTTGCCTGGAATTGACCGGGACCATGTGAAACACGGATTTTTTCTTTTTTACGGTAGACATGATCACCACCTCCTTGATCGTTTTTCACTTCATTGGCTGCGGTTTTTTCTTTCGATCCTCCTTTCACTTCAACCGGGATAAATAGATTGCATCTATCCCTTTGTCTCTATCATAAACTCGGGCAAACCGATCATCTGTATGGTATATCACAAATCGATTGATTTTTTTGAATCTGTAACAAAACGTCCATTTAATGTGTTTATATTTGCAGAATGAATAAATAGGTCGACAAAAAAGAGGGATGAATTTGCAAAGAACCATGCTTTTTTTCTGGAGCTCCTGAGAATCAT
This sequence comes from Ferviditalea candida, assembly GCF_035282765.1. GTDB lineage: Bacteria > Bacillota > Bacilli > Paenibacillales > KCTC-25726 > Ferviditalea > Ferviditalea candida. Next base: position 42,937 of record NZ_JAYJLD010000015.1, read on the forward strand.
CATAATACTGTTCATTGGGTTCTAAAATCATCATCATTGCTTCGCTCATTACTCTGGTTCTGCCCCTCTTTTAGCCGTCTCCTGTCTAACTGAAGCGGAAGAATTAAAGAAGGGACGATTAATGCAACCATCCCTTCATAAAGGAAGACTGCTTTGCCGTTCCGCCACAAAATGATATCCGAACCGGGCCAAAGCCCCTCATCCCCCTATTCATGCGCATAGCCGGCCGGCCAGTCTTCATTCACGGTATGCGCGGGGATGCGAATGCCTTCCATACCGTATGCCGTATCGAGCATCGCCCCGACATCCATTTTACTCGTTTCGAGCAGTGTTCCCCCATGCGCCTGGGCGATTTCAAGCGCAGAGGTCAGATCATTATTCTCCACATGAATATGCAGGCTAGGCTTGTCCGCAAGCTCTTGGAGGACCGGTTCATAGCCGAGATCCTTCAGCGTTTCGAAAGCCATCTCGGCCTCGCGGGAATCGTCAAACTGGAACAATATCGCCGACTGATCCATCTGGGTTCCGACTTCCTTCCATGTCATTTTTTAGTTATAGGGTGTCCCGATGGGATTCCCGGTATGCATCCAGCGGGCCTGCTTATTTTCTTTCTCCTGCGAACAGTTGCTATTTGTTCCTAGTCCAGCAGTGGAAGGCCCAAACGATTCCCATGAAGATCAAATATCCGGCAAACGTGTAAATATGACGCCAATCGCTGCTGTGAACGAACCAACCGAGGGTTTCGGAAATCCGTTCGACGAGCGTCATGAATAATAATCGAAATACGCCATCGTCCGGGTTGCATTGTCCAAATTCACCTGCATGCCTTGGACAACGACGTATCCCACAGGCGCAGGCTTGCCCGGAGGATTTTATTTTCATTATCCCGGCTACCGTTACTCTTGGCCGCTGCTGGCGTTGGCCCATTACAAAAATAAGTATCTGGACAAGTGAAAAAACGCCGGAGGGCGGCGTTGAACGGAAATAATATATTGATGCGGGGAAGCAGAGCATGGGAAGATGCCGTATAAGCGACTTTGGCTTTGAGTCTTTACCTTCCGAAGTCAATTTATTAAAAACTCAAAACAACGGAGCTTGGAGGCACTTCCCATACACAGCAACTATCATCCTAATTTATAGGTAATCCCATAGCCGCCCTTGGGATATACCCATTCGATATTATCGGACGGACAGGCAATCCTGCAGGTTCCGCATTCAATGCAATTCTCGTAGGCCACGTGGGTGATCTTTTCTTTTTTATCCCATTCATACACGTCCGCCGGACAGAAAAAATTGCAGTCCTTGGTCGCGCACTTCATGCAGTTATCCGTCTCTTTGATCAGCAAATGGGACTTGTCGTCGCATTTGTAGCGGATCAAAAACAGTTTATCCGATATTCCTGTTTGGCTCATCCGTTCATCGACCTCCATCCTTTATAGCCCAATTTCAGCAGGTTCATCGAGCCGCCTGCCGCCTCCTTGATCAGCCTGACCGCCGTTTTCTGCTTCTCCGCCTTGGGCACGCCGTCCACGAGGAAAAATTGGTAGGCCGCTTCGTTTGCCGCATGAGGCAGCTTGCTGAACAGCAGCTCGGGATTAATCTCCTTGAGCATCGCATGCATCCCGCGGTATTTTTTCAGATCCTTGTGAATGAACGATCCCTGGACCTTCTCATCGTACAGCTTCAGCGCGGCAGCGGAAGTGTCCCCCTTCAGCTTGGCTTCAATGATCGCTTCCGCGGCGAACTGTCCGGACGCCATGGCCAGATTGGTTCCTTCCCTGTGGACAAAATTGACCAGCTGGGCCGCGTCGCCGCAGACGACCCAACCGTTGCCGGACAGCGGCGGAATGGAATCAAAGCCGCCTTCAGGAATCAGGTGCCCGGAATATTCCTTCGTTTCTCCGCCTTGAATCAGCTTGCGGATCATCGGATGCTGCTTCAACGAATTCAGCAGCTCGTAAGGCTTGATTCGTTTATCCCGCAAATGATTGACCATGACCCCAATCCCGAGGGACAACGTATCCTGATTCGTATACAGGAACCCCATCCCGGCCATGCCGAGCGAGGTTTCACCCATAAATTCGATCGTGACGCCCTCATCGCCCTCCACATTGAACCGATCTTCGATTTTTTCCTTAGGCAGTTGGATTACTTCCTTGACCGCCAAAGACACCTCATCCGGTCTCCATTCCCTGTGAATGCCCATTTGCTTGCCCAGCAGGGAATTGACACCGTCGGCAATGACCACGACATCGGCGTACAAATCCCCATCGTCACGGTCGGTGCGGACGCCGACCACACGGTCTCCCTCTTTGATCACTTCGAGCGCCACGGTTTCAAAAACCGGAATCGCCCCAGCCTCGACGGCCTTATTGGCATACCATTGATCGAACTTTACACGCAGACCGGTAAAGCAATTGGGCGGTTCTTTATAAGCCTCATTCCGATGGCTGAAGGAGACAAGCGATTCCTTGCCCATCATCCAAAGCCTCTGCTCGACGATTTGACGTTCCACTGGAGCATTCCGCTCTTTCCAGAAGTCAGGAACATATTGCTCAATTTGTTTTCTGTATAAAACGCCGCCGAACAGGTTTTTGGCTCCGGGGAATTCTCCCCGCTCCAGCAGCACGACACTCAATCCCGCACGGGCCATGAGAAGCGCCGCCGTTGCTCCAGCCGGGCCGCCCCCGACGACTACTGCATCGAATTTTTCATTCAAGATGATCCGCTCCTTCTTCTTTAATTACGCATTGCCGCCGCTTATGCGTTTACCGGATGGGCAGCGCTGCCGCTCTGCGGCTGTTCGATCCCGAACATGCCTTTTTTCTTCTTCACCGCTTCGGTTATGGCAGGAACGATCTTGAACAAATCGCCTGTGATCCCGTAATGGGCAAATTGAAAAATCGGTGCTTCCGGATCCTTGTTGACCGCCACGACCAGATCGGAATTGCTCATGCCTACCGTATGCTGCACCGCGCCGGAGATACCGATCGCAAAATAAAGCTTCGGACGTACGGTATGGCCGGTCTGCCCGACCTGGTGGTCATGCGAAATCCAGCCCGCATCGACCGCTGCGCGGCTGGCGCCGACTTCGCCGCCCAAGGCGTCGGCCAGTTCCTTCAGCATGGCGAACGGCTCGGGCCCGCCCAGACCGCGGCCGCCGGCCACGATCACTTCCGCTTCCTCGAGATTGACCTTGCCGCTTTCGCTGATGAAGTCAAGCACCTTGGCGGCAATTTCCTCCTCATGCATGAGGTTGTCAATGCGAATAATTTCCGCTTGCCTGCCGTCGTCCCTGGGCAGCGCCTGGAACACTCCCGCACGGGCCGTCGCCATCTGCGGACGGTACTGCTTGCAGAGAATGGTCGCCATCATTTTCTCGGAAAATGCCGGACGGCTGGCCATGAGCAGCCGGGAAGGATGCGGCTCCACATCCAATTGGGTGGTATCCGCCGTCAGTCCGGTCGGAAGGTGGGTGGCAATCGCTCCGGCCAAATCCCGGCCGGTTCCCGTTGCGCCAAACAGCACGATCTCCGGTTTGATATCGTGAATCAACTTCAGACAAATTCGGCTGTACGGACGGGTTCTGTATTCTTTCAATTCTTCCGCTTCACAAAGATAAACCTTATCGGCTCCATAGCCAACGGCTTCCTTTGCCAGATGCTCCACTTTGTCTCCCATCACAAGCGCCATCAGGGGCGCCTCCAATTTATCGGCCAGTTCCCGGCCCTTCCCCAACAACTGCCAAGAGACTTTCTTGGCCTCTCCTCCCCGCTGCTCCACTACAATAAGCACCCCGCGGTAAGCTGACCAATCGGGCATTTGCACATCCATTTGTTCTGCTTGCTCTGCTGACATTGTCTATTCCTCCCTTTTGCGGATTAGGACGACCAGCCGAAGCGCTCAGGCAGTTCCGTTTCCCATAATTTTGCCGCGAGCTGTTCGGCAATGGCTTCCGCCGTATCGCCTTCAATTTTTACACCCTCAACCTTCTTCACTTCCGGCACCCATGTTTTGGAAACGATCGTCGGCGAGCCCTTCAAACCGATCCGGCTTCGATCCAAATCCGGGAAATCCGCCGTCGTCCACACGATCGGCTTATAACGCGCCGCCCGGATCATCCCCGGAAGAGAGGCCCGGCGCACTTTGTTCAATTCCTTCAAAGCAGTGATCAGAACCGGCATGGAGGTTTCCACCACTTCAACCCCATCCTCCAGCAGACGCTTTACGGTTACCTTGCGGGCAACGGGATCTACACGCTCCACCCCGCTGACATAGGTCAACTGCTCCGTGTCAAGCCTGCAGGCGATGCCCGGGCCTACCTGACCCGTGTCTCCGTCCAATGTCTGTTTTCCGCAGAAGATCATGTCCACGGTTCCCCACTGCTGTTCAATTTTCTCTATGGCCTTGGCCAGCACGTAAGACGTTGCGAGCGTATCCGCTCCGGCAAAGCCACGGTCTGTGACCAGAACACCCTCGTCCGCGCCAAGTGAAACGCACTCTTTCAAACTTTTTTCCGCCGGCGGAGGTCCCATTGTGACTACGGTAACTTTGGCGCCGTGTTCATCTTTGATCCGAAGCGCTTCCTCCAGACCGTGCAGATCGTAAAAATTGACAATGCTCGGCACTCCTTGGCGAATCAGGGTGTTCGTCTTCGGATCGATGCGAATCTCCCTGCTGTCAGGCACCTGTTTGATACAGACAACGATGTGAAGCATAAACCAGTCCTCCTTGGAAAGATAAGTATTGTGAAAAAAAACACTTACTTGGCAGCGTTTCCAGCGTCATTTTGTTTGAAGAGGCAATTCCTTTGCCGAGTGAAAACCGGACAGCCTGCTTGCTTGTGAAAAAAGTTACTTAATCAGCCGAACTTCGCCGCCGCTTCCTTCTACATTGTATTACAAATTCGGAATAATCGAAACATTTTTTTATAAATTTCATAAAAATTAATGATAAAAACCATGACCCCCTTATCCGGGAGGTCATGGCCCTGGTTTCATCTTACAGATATTCCATTATGATGCCGGCGGTTTCTTCGATTGCTCTGTCGGTCACATTAATCACCGGACAACCGACTTTCTTCATGACCGCTTCCGCATATTCCAATTCTTCATTGATTCTTTGCAGGGTGGCATATTTGGCGCCTGTCGGCAGACCGACGGTTTTCAGCCGGGCCTGCCGGATTTTCAGCAGCTGCTCGGCATCCATCGACAGTCCGATTTTTTTGACGGCCCGTGATTCATAAAGCTCCTGCGGAACCTTCACTTCCGGGACAAGCGGAAAATTGGCTACCTTATACCCTTTGTGGGCCAAAAAGATGCTGAGCGGCGTCTTCGAGGTCCGCGATACGCCAAGGAGGATGATATGGGCCTGGAGCATGGCATGCGTGTCCCTTCCGTCATCGCACTTAACGGCAAACTCTATCGCTTCGACGCGCCTGAAGTAATCTTCGTTCATTTCGTGAAGAAGCCCCGGCTTGCGTTTCGGCGAGTCGTTGAACGTATCGATGTAAGCCTGCATCATCGGTCCCATGATATCGACGGCCCTGACACCGAGACGAATCGACTCTTCCTTCATCATTTCCCTGAGTTCTGGCTGGACAAGCGTGTACGCGACAAATCCGCCGTTCTGCGACGCCTCCTCGAGGATCGTTTTGACCTCGTCTTCATACTTGATATGTCCGATCCTTTTCGTCTTGACCTGACTGCCGTCAAATTGGCGAATGGTCGCCCGAACCACTGCTTCCGCCGTTTCACCCACCGAATCGGAACATATATATATGATTTGTTGTTGCTCAGCCAATCTCCATTTCCTCCTTGGGTCCAATGATGTTCCTTTCCTTGCAGGTCCGCTCCAACTCAATATTCCGCATGAAAGGCATAATCCACAAGCACCTTGACCATCGTGGTTTTCGTAATTCTGCCGACCACTTCCATTTTATCGCTTCCGTGCTGGCCGTCAACCTTTTGAACCACCGGAAAGCTGTCGACCTGATGGGACAGCATCTTGCGTCCCGCATCCAGCACCGTATCCTCCGGCGTCACAGTGATGATATTCGGCTGCCGGGTCATGACCAGACTAATCGGCATCGTTCCCGCTGCCGGATTGCCCAACGTCACCTTCAGCAAATCCTTGCGGGAAACAACCCCGAGAAGCAGCCCTTCGGCATCGGTGACGATCAGGCTTCCAACATTCTCCAGAAACAGCGTCACCACCGCATCATGTACGGTAGTCGTCTCCCTGACGATGACCGGCATGGCCTGAACGTCCTTGACTTTCAGATCCGACAGCAGATGGGACGATTTCCCTTCTTCGGAGATGACTTTCCCTGGAAAATATCCGACCTTGGGCTTTGCATCCAAATAACCCAACATGACAAGTATCGATAAGTCCGAGCGTATCGTCGGGCGGCTTAATCCTAATAAATCGGCAATTTGTTCGCCGGTAATGGGGGCATTGCCCTTCACGAGCTGAACAATTTCCGTCTGACGGGCGGATAATACGATGATCCCTCACTCCCTTACGGCAAAATGAACGGATATTGTCGAAATAAGGTTATGATTCTGTTATCATACCGCAAAACGGATGCATACGCCAGACCCTCTTGAGGCCTGTCGGACGCACCCGTTTGCAGACTCCTAGGATGTCGTCGCGACCTTATTTCGACCGTTTGCGGCTGTGCTTGCGGATCCGAATTCCAATTGCGCCTGAGCCGCTGCAATGCGGGCAAGCGGTACACGGTAAGGCGAGCAGCTCACGTAATCGAGTCCCGTCTTGTGGCAGAAGAAAATGGACTGTTTATCGCCTCCGTGCTCTCCGCATACTCCGGTCTTCAGTTCAGGCTTCACCGAACGGCCTTGCTTTACCGCCCAATCGATCAGCATGCCGACTCCATCCTCGTCCAGCACCTGAAACGGATTGGTCGAAAGCAGCTCATCCTCCAAATAATGGGTCAAAAACTTTCCTTCCGCGTCATCGCGGCTGTATCCAAACGTCATTTGCGTCAAATCGTTAGTTCCGAAAGAGAAGAAGTCGGCGTGTTGGGCAATTTTGGAAGCCGTCAACGCGGCCCTAGGCACCTCGATCATCGTGCCAATTTTATAGGGAATTGCCTCTTTCTCCTCGCCAAGCACCTCTTCCGCTTTGCGTTCAACCAATTCGCGCATCAATTTCAGTTCCTTCTCGTGTCCGACCAGCGGAATCATGATTTCCGGCAGCACCTCGATGCCCTCGCCGCGGCAGGTCAAAATCGCGCGGAAAATCGCCTCCGCCTGCATTTCGTAGATTTCGGGGAACAAGATACCCAGCCTGCAGCCGCGCTGACCCAGCATCGGGTTAAATTCATGCAGATTCCGAACCTTGCGGAGCAGCTGCTCCACGCGCTCCAGTTCCTTGACCGTTTCCTCGGTTTTCTGCGCATATTTCAATTCCACGGATTGTTGGATCAATTCTTCCATATCCGGCAAAAATTCATGCAGCGGCGGGTCCAGCAGCCGAATGGTTACCGGCAGTCCGTTCATGGCCCGGAAAATCCCTTCAAAATCGCCCTGCTGAAAAGGAAGCAGCTTATTTAATGCGATTCGGCGCTCATCCAATGTATCCGACAGGATCATTTCCTGCACAACAGAAAGCCGGTCCGCTCCGAAAAACATGTGCTCCGTGCGGCACAATCCGATGCCTTCCGCGCCAAATTCCCTGGCTTTGGCCGAATCCTCGGGGTTATCGGCGTTCGTGAAAATTTTCAGTTTGCGAATCGAATCCGCCCAAGCCAGCAGTTCGGAAAGCTCCTCCGAAATCTCCGGGTCCTTGAGCGACACCTCTCCGCGAATCACTCTTCCGCTCGCTCCGTCGATCGAAATCCAATCGCCCTCGCGAATCATTTGTCCGTCAACGGTAAACAACCCCGATTGAATGCGAATGTCTTCGCAGCCGCATACGCAAGGCTTGCCCATGCCTCTGGCGACCACGGCGGCATGGCTGGTCATTCCGCCCCGGCTTGTCAAAACGCCTTCCGCCGCAAGCACGCCGTGTATGTCTTCAGGAGTCGTTTCCATGCTGACCAGAATCACTCGCTTGCCGGAGCGTCCCCATTCCTCTGCGGTATCGGCGTCGAACACGACCTGCCCCGTCGCCGCCCCCGGTGACGCCGGAAGACCTGTAGCCAATACTTCCAGAGCCGCTTCCGTATCAATCGCCCGATGCAGCAGCTGGTCAAGATGACTGACCTCTATGCGCCGTATGGCTTCTCCGGGTGTGAGCACATTTTCGCGCACCAAATCTACGGCAATTTTCATTGCCGCCTGGGCCGTTCTTTTTCCGTTGCGTGTCTGTAAGATGAACAAACGACCTTTTTCCACCGTAAATTCGATATCCTGCATGTCTTTGTAGTGCTGTTCCAAACGCTGAGCCGTTGCCAGCAGCTGAGCGTATACCTCCGGCATTTCCATCTCCAGCTGCCTGATCGGCATCGGTGTTCTTACGCCGGAGACAACATCTTCTCCCTGGGCATTGATCAAATACTCGCCGAACAGCGACTTTTCACCCGTAGACGGATTTCTGGTAAAAACAACGCCTGTCCCGCTGTCATTGCCCAAGTTGCCGAAAACCATAGATTGAATATTTACCGCCGTACCCTGATGGTCCGGGATTTGATGCACCTTGCGGTACACTTTCGCGCGCTGGTTGTTCCAGGAACGAAAAACCGCTTCTACGGCCAAATTCAATTGGACATAGACGTCCTGCGGGAATTCTCTTCTCGTTTTTTCAAGGATCAGCGATTTGTATTGGCCGATCAGCTCCCGCCACTGTTCTTCTGAAACATCGCGGTCCTGCTCCAATCCATACTTTTCTTTCAGGCTGTGCAGCAGATTTTCGAAATAAATCCCTTCGACTCCAAACACGACGTTCCCAAACATCTGAATCAGCCTGCGGTAGCTGTCAAAGGCGAACTTGGCATTTTCCGTCGATTGCGCCAATCCCTGCACGGTTTTATCGTTCAACCCGAGATTCAGGATGGTATCCATCATGCCCGGCATCGAATTCACCGAACCGGAGCGGACGGAAACGAGGAGCGGACGATCCGGATTGCCGAATTCCTGCCTTTTTTTCTGCTCCAGCAGCCTAACGGCTTGTTTAATTTCATTAAATATTTCATCCGTTAATTGTCCGCCCTTTTCATAAAACTCGCGGCACGCATCTGTCGTCACGGTGAAGCCCGGAGGAACGGGCAGTCCCGCATTGGTCATCTCGGCCAAATTGGCTCCTTTTCCTCCCAATAGTTCCCGCATCCCGGCATTTCCTTCTTGGAAATGATATACCCGCTGGTTATTCACAGTCGAATTCCCCCTTTTTCGCTTCACCTTGCCGACACTCTTCTTTTTTGCATATGCCGTAGTAAACCGTCACTTTCTCAGTATCCACCGAATCGATAATTTCATTGCAGGTTTTGCACACGATCAAACCCATTTCGGTTACACTCCGACTTCGCACCATTCCCCTTCACTCCTTTGCTGGCGTTTCGAATGAACCATGCCGGCCAAATCGACCACCCTGCAAGCGTACCCCCATTCATTGTCATACCAAGCCAGCACTTTTACCTGGTTTCCGAAAGCCATCAGCGACAATCCGTCCACAATCGCCGATTTATCGTTACCCACGTAGTCGGAGGAAACCAAAGGCTCTTCATTAAATTCCACATAAGGCGCAAAGCTACCCTCGGAGGCTTTGCGAAACGCCTCTTTGAGCCGCTCGACGGTAACCGGTTCAGCCACTTCCGCAGTCAGATCGATCAGGGAAACATCAGGAGTCGGCACACGAAGCGACATCCCCTGTACGACCGGAGCCAGATGCGGCAGGACGTCCACCAGCGCCTCACGGACGCCTGTGGAAGTGGGGATGATCGAATTCACACAAGCCCGAGCCCTTCTTAAATCTTTGTGCGGATTATCCAGATGCCTTTGATCATTGGTGTAAGCGTGAACCGTCGTCATCCAGCCCTGACGGACCTTAAAAGCGTCATCCAAAATTTTCAGCACCGGAGAAAGACAGTTGGTGGTGCAGGAAGCTGCGGAAATCAGCTTGTGTTTCTCGGGATCATAAAGATGATCGTTTACTCCCATGACAACCGTCAGATCCATTTTTTTACCCGGAGCCGAAATGATGACATTCTCCGCTCCCCCTTTAAGATGCAACCCGGCTCCATCACGGTTGTTGAATTTCCCCGTGGCGTCGATAACCGTCTTTACTCCGTATGCCGCCCAAGGAATCTGTGCGGGATCCCTCTCATAAATCATTTTGATTATATGGCCGTTGATGATAAGTTGATCTTCTTCTGCCTGAATATCGGCTTTCCAGGTTCCATGAACGGTGTCATATTTCAACAGATGTGCAATGGTAGCGGCCGGATATGTTGAATTCACGGCTTTGACTGTCGCTGCAGTTGCCTCCGAATCGAACATTTTTCTCAAAACAAGTCTGCCTATTCTTCCCATTCCACTAATCCCAATGTACGCTTCCATTAGAAACCTCCCGAATGATTGCTTTTACTTACAACATATCATATTATTAAAATAGATACAATATTTAATGTGTCATATTTATTCAATATGACACATTATTTAATCCGTGGGGGAGGAATCGGCTTTGGAACGTGAATTGGCATTGGAAGTTGTCCGTGTAACCGAACTGGCGGCGCTCGCATCGGCAAGATGGATGGGCAGGGGCGACAAATACAGTGCGGATCAAGCGGCAACCGTTGCCATGCGCAGCATGTTCGACTCGGTGTCAATCAAAGGAACGGTTGTCATCGGTGAAGGAGAAATGGATGAGGCGCCGATGCTCTATATCGGAGAACAGGTCGGCAATCAGGACGGACCCGAGGTTGACGTTGCCGTCGATCCTCTGGAGGGTACGGAACTGGTCGTCAAAGGATTGAGCAATGCCCTCTCGGTCTTGGCGATCGCCAAAAAAGGGAACCTGCTTCACGCGCCGGACATGTATATGGATAAATTGGCATGCGGGCCGGATTTGGCTGGAAAATTAAGCTTGGACGATCCGCTGGAATTGACTCTGCAAAAAGCTTCGAAGCATCTCAATAAAAGCTTGTCGGACTTGACGGTAACCATTCTCGATCGCGAGCGGCATGACCATCTTGTGCATACGTTGCGATCCCTGGGCGTACGCATCAAATTCATCAGCGCCGGCGATGTTGCCGGCGCCATGGCTCCCGCTTTCCCGGAAACCGGCATCGACCTGTATATCGGTATCGGAGGGGCACCGGAGGGCGTGCTTGCCGCTGCGGCGCTGTCTTGTCTGGGCGGAGAGCTTCAGGGACGTCTTCTGCCGGCAAACGATGAGGAGTTTGACCGATGCGTCAAGATGGGCCTGGATGATCCGCGCAAACTCCTGACCATGCATGATATGGTCGGAGAGGAAGACGTCATATTCGCGGCGTCCGGCATCACACCCGGATCTTTCCTTGACGGTGTGAAATATTTATCGGGTCAGCGCGCGGAAACCCATTCGCTCGTCATGCGGTCGAAAACCAGGACGATCCGGTTCATCAAGACGCTTCACTACTTGCCGAACAAGCCGTTCTCAAGCATTATATAAACCGCTCAAGTGATGCGGAAGACCGTCAGGGAATCACCTGACGGTCTTTCTCCATCCAACCGGAACCATATGTCTTCCAATCAGATTTCCTGCGCGGTCTTCAATTCGGAATTCAAGATATTTCGTTTCCAATAAAATTTGTCCATAATCATTTCGATAAACGGCTCCACGATCTCCGGATCAAATTGCGTTCCGGAATGCATGCGAATTTCAGAAAATGCTTCATCGAATGATTTTGTCTTTTGGTAAGGCCTTTCCGTAGTCATGGCATCGAAGGAATCGATTACCGTGAGAATCCTCGCCAGCTTTGGAATCTCGTTGCTGTGCAAGCCATGCGGATATCCCATTCCGTCATATCGTTCGTGATGAAGCTCAATGAGCGGAATCAAATGCTTCAGCCTTTGGTTCGTGGATGCGATCTCCTTGCCCCAAAGCACATGCTTCTTTACGATCTCCCATTCTTCGGAGGTGAGCTTGCCCTTCTTATTGAGAATATCGCGCGGGATTTCCAGCTTCCCAATATCATGGAACAATGCGCCCAGAGTAAGCATTTTCCTTTCATAATCGTTCAGACCGATTTTTTCGCTCATCTCTACGGCATATTCAAAAACGCGTTTGCTGTGCTGGTAGGTATACACGTCCTTGGATAAAAAGATCTTCAGCTGATGCTCGATCTCGCTGATTTCGCGCTCAATGTCGAAGGTTTTCTGCACAACGCTTTGGTCATCATAGATGTGAACCAGGTTTTTGCCCTGAGCTTTAGCGAAATACAAGGCTTGATCGGCCATGTCGACAAATTGCGACTTATCGTAAATCCCCGTCTTCAAGCCAATGATTCCGGCTGAGAATGAGATGCATCCATGCGGAAATACTTCGACCCCTTCAAAGAACGTATCGTTCAATTTCTTTCTCAGTCTGTTGACGAATGAAAACGCCTCGGCCTCCGAGCTATTCGGATGCAAAATCGTAAATTCTTCCCCCCCATATCTAGCGGCGAATAATCCGTTGGTTTCGCATTCCTCCTTGATCAATGCTCCAAAAAATTCAAGCAGACGGTCACCTTTCAAATGCCCGTAAGCATCGTTATACTTCTTGAAATCATCGATATCCATAATCGTCAAACTGAGCGGCTGCTGCAGTTCCTTGGATTTGGTCAATTCCTGCTCCATTACCGTCTCAAAATAACCATGGTTATACAGCCCCGTTCGTTGATCCCTTATCGCCTTCTCCGATACTTCCTTGTACAGGGCAAACAACTGCTTAAAGGCAATCGACAATAAGATCGTCACCAGCAATAAAAGAATGAGTCCGTATATTTGATACGTGGTGATCATAATGGTCAAAATCAACGACAACAGAAGCGTGCTGACATATCCCGAAATCGTTTCTTTAATGATGCCCTTATAGACGTTCATCAAATTGCCTTTTATGGTTATCAAATAATACAAGCCGATAATAAATACGTTCAATAGAAAATATGCGCTCAAGGACAAGACATAAGCGTGAATTTGATGGAAATCCATCGGACCCGGAACTCCGCCGGAAAGTTGATATATATAACTGGCTCCGATGATCATCATATTGTATATCGCAAAATTGGAGACATGCTTCCATAAGGCAATCTTTCTGGCCAGCAGCGCGTATACAATTGAACTGTATAAAAGCAAAGTTAACGTATAATGCAGTCCAAACACAAAAATGCTCGCCAAATACACGGAGGAATCCATAGAAAGATAGTTTCCTTCAGGAGGGAGCTGAAAAATATAATAGTTCAAAATGACGATGGCAAGAACCAATGATATTCCCATAAACCATTCATCATTAAAAGTAACTGATTCCCTTTGAGAAATAAAAATACTCAAATATGAAGCAGTGCCCACTGCGCAAACGGCCAGAAGATACCGGTTTTCGGTTTTCTGAAATATTCTCAATAAATTTCTGACTGTCAAATCATTCATATATGTCTTCAACCTTTCGATAAAAAACCTCTGCCGAGGCTAATCCGATGATGAGCGATCACGCAAGAAAAAAGGAAGAAGTTTATTCAACTTCTCCCTTTTTTTTCTATCAACCGCCAAATTTAAATCCGGAAGTTAATGCTACGATGACTGAACCGACGATCAGAAGGTTGTAAATCAAATTGCTGATTTTGATTCCTTCGAATTTGTTTTTCATGGTTTCACCTCCCCATAGAGTCTACATAGGAAGAATTTATGTGTGTTTTGTCGGTAACCATTAAAAATTGAATATAGATAAAGATTCCAATATTCATGATGATGTCGCCGATGCTGATCACCTGAGGCCCTAAATAAGGCCGATTGTATGCGATTACATCGCCAAGAAACCCGAGCAAGGTCGAATCGCTCATGGCCGCATGTTTCGCATATAATCCTCCGGTTAATTCTTGTATGTAAGAAGGATCCAACACCTTTGCGGCAACGTCCACGGAAACGGGCATTCTCCCTCCGTTCACGGCCATCGCCAAAAAATTCAGGAATACCCCTGCAAGAATCCACATAAATCCCGAAGATGCTCGATTCAACCATAAGAAAATCAAACCGACGATATACACCAGCATGAAAGAATATGAGCTGAATCGCGCGATCAGATCGCTTGATTGCTGAAAATAAAATACACCGATTTGAAAAATCAGCAGCAGCGGAAAAACCCATCCGTATTTCAATTCGATCCGGGCCAGCCCCTTGAGGCTTCCTTTTCGAATAAGTCCCAGAATAAGGGACAAAATAATGCCGTCATAAACCATGTGTTGAATTATTCTCCATTGATTATATTTTATTCCATTAAATAAGTTTCTAAGAGATATTCTACATATCCCCTCAAGTTCCTTCTCATTAAATGTTAAAAAATTTAATTTAAGAAATTTTTGGCAAGTGGGGCAGTCTATCTGATAAAAATTATACACCATTATCTGGATTCGCGCAGAGAGAAAAGTCCTATTCCTCTTAAATTTAGTCATTTTTTTGCATTTTTAAGTAGAAGAAGATTTAGAACGATTTCCTTGATATCGACCAATCGCGTCGGCTCTTTAATGGGCATGTTCGTACCCGTAATAATCAAAGGAATCACCGAATCGAATTTGTGGAGGGAACCATGACTGCCTCCATTCAAATGAAGGGGGAAATATCGGCTCTTAAATTCATATCTTGGGCGAGCCGTGACTGCTATTACTGGAGTATCCTGAGAATACAGCGCACCGTATAATCTGGACAAAGCATCCGGATAGTCTGCAAAATGGATGGTTCCCCGCTCCAGCTTCAAATCCAAAACCTCCAACGAGCCTTCCACGGTCCAAGCTCTGCCGTACACATCGAACATATCGCCCCCAGGTATAAAACTCAACTCCTTTCCAGATCCGCTTTCCCTCACGATAACGCCTCGATCTTGTTTCCAAGCAATCAGATCGATTTTTGTTTCACGCTGCAGCGTCCGGATGATTTCCTGCATTTTTTCCAACTTCAAGGGGTAGAGATATGCCATTCTCTCGTTATTGCAGACGACCAGTTCATGACCGTCATTCTCTTGTTCGTCCAATTGCAAAACTTTATAGCCTTCCAGCAAGAAATCCAAATCAATGTTGTACTCCTTGCTTTTGCCGATTCTTGTTTGGCCATGGTCACTGATTGCAATAAATACGCAACGCTCGACAGCTTCTTCCCATGAATCAAATGCGTTCAGAATCGTCTGAAGTTTCCTGTCTACCTTCACCAACGACTCTTCCGCATGTTCCGGATTTTTCTTATGTACTTCATGATCGTTATCGGGCAAATACACGAGCGTGAAATCCGGCTGCCGCCCTGATTCGATAAGTTTCCGAACGGCGGTTATGGCGTAATCGTCATTGATTCCATACCTCTGCATTGCCGATTGAACTGTTTTGGGAATGCCCGCTTCGATTTCCGTATCGAGTAAAGCCCCCAGTGTCATAATCTCAGGTCCTGTCACCTCATTGTGAAATCGGAAGCCGGTGATCATGTCTGGAAAAAACGGGAGACGGACTTTATGTTTCTTGCTTGCCCTGTGAACAATCGCATTGATGGAAGCCGATGTCAATCCTTGCTGTTCCAATTCTTCAAAAATGGTCGTGACCTCCGGGCTCAAATGCTGTTCATTCAGGTTGTGCAGCACATGCTCCACGCAATTGGCCACGCCGAGCTTTTGAACACACTTCCAACCGTTTATGTAGTTCACTATTTTCTTCTCCGTCGGCTCATACCAGATCAACCCTGGAATCCGGTGCACATCCGGATATTCCCCGGTCAGCAGCGAGCTGTCCACAGAAGCGGTCATGGTCGGGAATACCGTCACGCAGTC
Organism: Ferviditalea candida; assembly: GCF_035282765.1. Classification (GTDB taxonomy): domain Bacteria; phylum Bacillota; class Bacilli; order Paenibacillales; family KCTC-25726; genus Ferviditalea; species Ferviditalea candida. The sequence goes on from NZ_JAYJLD010000015.1 coordinate 58,879, forward strand.
AGGCCAATATCTGCCTTTACTGATCAGAAATTGAAAAGCCGGAACGGTGCGGTCTCTGATACAATTATCTAAGACATGGGACATCAGGGAATCAACCAGAAGCAATATGACTTTTTTCATTATTCCTACCTCCGCTGTCGTAGCATACCACACTCAGTATGTGACGAAATAACGGATAATATTAAATCTGCTCCGTTAAATTCGGCTGTAACATTTTCAATTCCGCGCTCAACGGAAGATGATCCGATGCCAGGCTGATATCGCGTACCGGCCCGGCAGCAACAGCTTGGAAATGCCTGCTGACAAAAATATAATCCAGCTGAAAACCCGGACGAAAAGAGGGAAAAGTGGCGCACTCTTTCCGATTCAGTCCAAGAAGGCCGCATACATCATTCAATTGCCCCGTTATTGTCCGCCACGACTTCGAGCCGGGCTTCATGTTCCAATCCCCCATTGCAATAACCGGCTTCTCTCCGGTGTCGGAAATTCGTTCGAGCATCCGATAAATTTGTTGTTTCTGCGACAATGGATTTAAACTCAAATGTGTTGTAAACACTCGAATCTGCTCCCCTTCCAATTCAATCCCGGTTTCCAGCAGCGCTCTGCTTTCCCATATTCCGGGCCGATCATAGGAATGATTCTTACTGAACACGATAGGATGACGCGTCAGTACGGCGCTGCCATACTGTCGCAGCATGGATGCTTGCTTCTGTCTGAAAGTAACGGCCGCTCCAAATGCGAAATTCATCTTAAGCTTATCGGCCAAAAAAGCAACTTGATCCATATACCGGCTTCTCCTGGAAAAAAAACGATCGATTTCGTTCAGCCCGATGATATCCGCATTAAGAGCTCCCAGCAAATTCGCAATCCGGTCAAGATTCAGTTGTCTGTCGGTTCCTTTGCCATGATGGATATTATACGTAACCACTCGGATTTGCATATCCCTCTCCTTCCACATAAAAACCCCACCGGATGCGTGGGGTTCTGAAGAATAAGTTTTTACCGCTTGTTGCCTGCTCTTTTTCTCGCTACTCCGAGAGCGGTGGCGCCGACGGTCAATACGGTTAACAATGACATTATGCTCAAATTCCTGCCGCGGTTGCTTCGCCGATTCTGTCTCCACATCCACCCGTTATTGCCCTGGCGGAACAACGACATCATCCACTGCATCACTTCAGTATCACCACCATTCGCCTATTCATTATTGTGGACATTCCTTATTCTAATTATGAATAGCCGGAATCATACTGGTGATCTTATGCCACAATGCCATCATCGGTCTGCTGATCATCTAAGGAAACGGACGGAACGTGAAGCTGATGAATCGTGATTTCCGGCCTGCATCCCACTCGAATGTTCAGTCCCGTCTGGCCCAATCCTTCACTGATATAGAACGGCTTTCCATGATAAACATGCAGACCCTTGATCATATTCAAACGAACCAGCTTTCCCATTTTCAGCAAATGAAACGGCTTCGGCCAATGAATCTGACCGCCGTGAAAATGCCCGGACAGCAAATAATGAAAAGAAATATCGCGCATGTTCAGAACGATATTCGGATCATGGGTCAACACCAGGTCAAAGCCCTCAGGTTTCCCCTCATAAGCTGCGGAAATGTCGCTGCGACGCGTGCTGTAATCATCAATCCCGATAATATTGATGGTATTTCCCTTGATACGGAGCGAGTGCCATTCATTAATCAGCGTACGGCAGTTATGCTCCTCCAGCGTTTGCTTCAACTTATCCAAATGTACCGGTCTCAGCACGTAGTCGTGATTTCCTAGAACGGCATAAACGCCGTGAGCCGGGTTCAGATTGTTCAGCGCCTTCAAATAGGGGACCATCTTGGGAATGCTGCGTTTCCTGTCCAAAAAGTCCCCCGTCAAAGCGATGAGATCAATTGTTTCATCTTTTAATTTGTCATACAGCTGATCCGGAGAGATTGAAATATTCTCCAAGTGCATGTCCGAGATGTGCAGCACATTCAACTTATGGCTCTGTCCGCCCGATCCCGATGCATGTTGATGATTCAAGCTAATCCGGTTGACCGCAACATCGCGGGTATTCGCATAGCCTCTATATAGAAAATAAATCAGTGACATCGGAAAAAATACCATAAAAGCTGTTGATAACATATCGCTTCCCCTTTCTTCTTTTCATTATAGAAAAAAAGAAAGGATAACGTTAGCGGTAATTCATGGGCAAGCGCATACCGTATTTTCGTTCAAGCGTTTGTTTGGTCATGAACAAATACATCGGTTTGTGGTGAATCAACTCACGAACGGAAGGACTTATCGAAAATAATAAAAGAATCGGCAGCAATGTTAGAAATTTATACAACTTATAAAACCCGTTAACAATCGAAACTGTTTCAAATCCCAAACGATGAACCCCTTTATTCAGAAAAGTGATCCCGATGATCCCCTTGATTTCCTCATAGCAGCTATATCCCCTGATATAGTCGGCTAATTCGGGCAATGAGCGTTCAACCTCGCGTTTGATATAACGGGCCCGCTGAATCGGATTCATGCCTAAGGTTTCTTTCAGCAGAATGACATTATGAAGGTGCAATTTGACCAACAGATCATTTGTCGCTATTTGGGTTCCGTCAGACAGTTCCACTTCACGACCTTTGTAGCGGGTGAGTCGAATCCGGAAAATATTCCTCGATCCACGGTTAATATAGCAAAGTCTTGTAAAAAAATAGTAAACCGGATCCCATAAACTCCAAATGGTTAAAAAAAACAATTTCATTCGCATTGTCCATTTCCCCATTTGATTTATTATTTTTGTGCGTTGTATTTCCTATTTTCTCTTGGGGCGTGTTATTTATTGATGGGAATTACAGGAGTCGGGCACGTATGAAAATCGTACTTTCATCTAAACTAAATAAAAAATTCGATGGAGAAGATGAGCTGATGAAAATTTTGTTATTGCCTTTTTTAAATATTTCATCCGGACATCATCAAGCCGCTGACGCACTCATGACATCCATTGGCGATGTTCATTCCTGTTCGTCATGCAAGAAAGTGGATATTTTACAATATAGTTATCAAATGATCGAGCCGCTGGTTTCGGCTGCCTATTTGAAATGGATTGGTTTCTTTCCAGGCAGCTACAGCTGGATATACCGGAATTTAGCCTATCGCAGAAAAACGGATCATTATTACCTTTATGAAGCCATTTTTCTTAAATTTATGGAACGCTTGTTAATTGAGGAACAACCTGATTACATCTTCTGCACCCATTCGCTCCCTTCTTATTTGTTAAATCGTTTGAAAAGCGTTAACAGCTTGCATGCTCCGACAGTCAATGTATATACCGATTACTTTATTAACGATATTTGGGGAATTCGGCACGCAGATTATCATTTTGTTCCAGACTGGCATTTCAAACAGTATTTAATGGACAAGGGGGTTCCCGAGAAGCGGATACTTATTACGGGCATTCCAATTCATCCGCATATTCAAAGGTCCGAGCAAGCAAAAAAAATCAAGAGCACTTTTCCTTTAAATTTATTAATTTCCGGAGGCAGCTTGGGATCAGGGGAAATTCTCAAACTCATCGGGAATCTGAGGCTTTCAGGATATATCCGCTACTGGGTGCTTTGCGGCAAAAATCTCGAATTGTACGACACACTGAGTCAAATGAATCACCCGCTATTGAGGGCCTTTCCCTATATCCGCTCACGCAGCGATATGAACCAACTGTATGATCTAGCAGACGGAATTGTAGCCAAACCCGGTGGAGTCACCATGAGCGAAGCAATTTCCAAAAAACTTCCGATCTTCATCTTTCATGCTCTTCCCGGACAGGAGGAGTTTAATCTGCAGCATTTGCGCAGTTTAGGATTGGTTTTCCTTTTGAAACGTGAAACGGACATCGAACAGCAGATTCTTTCCGTCCTGCTCAACAAATCTGTACGGGAGAATTGGAACCAACGAATTGACGCCTATGAACGGAAAATCACGGATAAGAACCTTGCTTTGACGCTGCAGAGACTGTTTTCAAATTCATCGAACGATCAATAGCCCTTAAACCATCAATGTTGATGATTCAAGGGCTTTCTTGTAGTTATCGATCGAGGCAGTACATTACATAAACTTTATTTTGTAAAAATCGCGTCGATCAGACCTTTGGTCTCTCCACCGGGATACATAAGATAGAGAAGAACATAAACGGTTACCCCTGTAACTGCAGTGACGAACCAAATCGTTGCGGTGAATCTTCCGAACTTTCGATGCTTTGCAAACTTTTCATTGAAAGCCAGCAGAATCGTCGTGATACCGAAAACTGCTGCAGTCGTAGCCAATACAATATGAAACAAAAGGAATATGAAATAGATGAGCTTCAAATGATCAGGTCCGCCAAAGGTTGTGTTCCCTATAAAAACAGTTTTCGACAAATAAATGATAAAAAATACAAGCGCAAAAAAAGCCCCCCACAACATGACTTTTTTATGCTCTTGCTTCTTTCCGCGCAAGATCAGGCGCCAACCGATCGCAATGAACACAGCGCTGATCACAATAAAAAAGGTGCTGATTGTCGGTAATAGATGTGCCAATTCTTATCCCTTCCCTGCGTTATTTGCCGGATCCTCCGGCATAGCCCACACGTTCCAGCGATTGCTCGTCAATCGGATCGATCTCATTCCGCTTCGGATTCTCTTTGCGATACCATTTAAAGAAAATGTAGGCCAAAACTGTGCCGTACACGGCCTCCTGCGTGAGCTTCATCAAGACGCCGCCCAGCTGCTGATCTTCCAGAGCGGACAGGATAAAGAAGAACTTGGGACCGCCGCTGAATTGGGACAGCAATTCAGCCGGTGTTCCGTCAGGCACGCAATAGCCCATAGCCGTAGCCCAAACATTAGGATCAGAGAATGTCGAGTACAGCGTATGATCGGCAAATGTGATCAAACCGCAAGCCGGAGTCAGCAGTACCCCGTTGGCAAATACATAACCCATTTTCTGCAGATCCGAAAGCCGTTCCGTCTCCGGCAGCGGAGTGACGATCGGCCACCACATCATGAAAGCGGCGATCAGCATTATGGCATCAAAGAGGCGATGAATGATGAAATGAGTCATGACGAAATCGAGTACCGATGGCCAATGGTAAAATGAAAACAGCGCATTAAACAACAGCACCGTGATAATCGGATTTGTCAAGGAATACAGCAGCGACTTAGCCCATTGGATACGCAACGCGGGGCGCAGCAGCCATCCCGGAATTCCCAGTAGGATAAACAAGGGTACAACCAAATATACAAGCGCCATATTCAACATATGGACGCTGAAAATCAGATGGCCCAGCAAATTCATTGGCCCGCCTTGGGTCATGTAATAAATCAGCAATCCGGCCAAAAACCACGCCTTTTTCCCGGAACTGACCTTGGTTGATCCTTCAAACCGATGTCTCCACGGACCGACCAACAGCAAATAAACCAAAGCGATTATCAGTACAACGGACAAAAAAAACGGACTCCATATTACGCGAAAAGAAAAATACTCCAGTCCAAACATCGTTTTTACGCCTCCTTTCGGAAAATTCCAGGGAACTGAGATTCTAGGCATGAAACTGGCATGGACGTTTAATGTGGTAAAAAAGGGGACAAATGATTGTCCCCTGTCCCATTACCACCATACCCAATATAGACCCATAATAACTGCTGTAAATGCTACAAATGCGCCGCTGATGATAAAAATTCTTTGCTGCATATGACCGCGATCCTTCAAATGCATCCAAACCACTGCTTGTATCGTAGCCTGAATGATGGCCAGAATGATCAGGAATCCCCAAACAAAGGTCTGATCCAATTGATCTTTGTAACCTACGGTCATAAATGCGAGAATGGTCAGCACAATGGATAATGCGAACGCAATTATATGATTTTTAGGCCCCTCATGTGCCGTATTCCTTTTGACTTGTTGAGAAGCATGATTGTTTTCCATGCTTTATCCCACCTTTCCCATCAGATAAACAACGGTAAAGATGAATACCCAAACCAGATCGACAAAGTGCCAATACAGTGCGGCAACGTAAATTTTCGGTGCCGTTACAACCGTCAGGCCTTTTTTGACCAATTGGGCCATTAGAAGCCCGATCCACAGTACACCGAACAGTACGTGTCCCCCGTGAAAGCCTACCAGCGTGTAGAATGAGGAACTGAATGCGCTGGTCGTAAATTTGTGTCCTTCACGAACGTACTCGTTGAATTCGTAGATCTCCAATCCGAGGAAAGCCAGACCCAGCACGACGGTTACGGCCAGCCACATTTGAATCGTTTTGACATTATGCCGATGCAAGCCTTGTACCGCAAATACGCTTGTCAAGCTTGAGGTCAACAGGATGAATGTCGCCAATGCAACCGTGGCCAAATTGAATAGTTCATGCGGTGATGGGCCATCCAGTACCTGACCCCGCAGTGCGATAAATGTCGCGAACAATGAGCCGAAGAGCACCGACTCCCCGCCGAGAAAAAACCAAAATCCAAGAAGTTTATTGCGGCCTTCCAATGTAGCTTTTTCGGGATATTCAGGAAGCGCGCCGCCATGACCGTGCGAATCCGCGTGACTGCTCATGCTTTAACCCCCTTTTCCTGCAATTCCTCAGGCTCGATATGAAAACCGTGGTCATCAAATACGGATCGCAGGAACATGCTGACCAACACGATAACCAATCCGGCAACTGCAACAATATAGTTTCCAAAGAGGAATGACGCGATGCCGTTCGCAAATTCATGTTTCGCGTACATAAACCCGAAACCTGCGATAAAGAACCCGACGGACATCACAAACGGAAGAATGGACGGTGAAGGCATATGAATCGGTCCCAACGGCTCAGCAGGCGTAATGGTCTTGTTGCCAGCTTCTTTCTCAACCCACAGCGCATCCAATCCTCTGACCAACGGAGTTTGCGCAAAGTTGTATTCCGGAGGCGGAGAAGGAATGGCCCATTCCAGCGTCCGGCCGTCCCATGGGTCGGCATCGGCATTCCTCGGCTTTAATGATGTAATCAGGACGTTAATCAGCAGCACAATACTAGCAATCCCCATCATCAGCGCACCGACTGTACTGATCATGTTTTCGGTATCCCATCCCTGTCCTTTAAGATAGGTAAATACGCGCCGCGGCATACCCTGCAAACCAAGGAAATGCTGGACAAGGAAGGTCAAATGGAACCCGATAAAGAAAAACCAGAATGTCACTTTGCCCAGCCTCTCATCAAGCATGCGGCCGAACATTTTGGGCCACCAATAAAACAGCCCTGCAAAAATTCCGAATACTAAACCTCCGACAATCGTGTAGTGGAAGTGAGCGACAACAAAATAAGTGTCATGGAACTGATAGTCGGCAGGCGCCACGGACAACATAACCCCGGTAACGCCGCCGATAACGAATGTCGGAATAAAGGAGGATGCAAACAGATTGGCTGTAGTAAATCGGATGTGCCCGCCCCAATAAGTGAACAGCCAATTGAAGATTTTAATTCCGGTCGGCACAGCGATCAGCATCGTGGCGACGGAGAACAGCGCATTCGCTACCGGCCCGAGACCGACAGAGAACATATGGTGCGCCCAGACCATGAAACTCAAAAATCCGATCAGCACGGTAGCAAAGACCATCGAGCTGTATCCAAACAAACGCTTGCTGGAGAAAGTGGATACCACCTCGGAAATGACTCCGAAAGCGGGCAGTATCAGGATATATACTTCGGGATGTCCGAAGATCCAGAAGATGTGCTGCCAAAGAACCGGATTGCCGCCATTGGCGACTTCAAAGAAATTGGCGCCGAACAAACGGTCGAACAATAGAAGCACCAGTCCAACCGTAATCGCCGGGAAAGCGAACAGAATGATCGCCGACGCAATGAATATCGTCCATGTAAACAGCGGCATGCGCATGAAAGACATTCCCGGAGCACGCATATTGACAATCGTCACCAGAAAGTTAATGCCCCCGATAAGAGATCCGAGACCGGCAATTTGAAGACCCACGACGTAATAGTTGACGCCCATTCCGGAATAAGTATTGCTGGCCAAGGGAGGATAGGAGGTCCATCCCGCATCCGGAACCGTACCAATGAACCAACTTATGTTCATCAATACACCCCCGAAGAAAAAGAGCCAGAAGCCAAGTGCGTTAACGAATGGAAATGCAACGTCACGTGCTCCGATCTGCAAAGGCACTACCGCATTCATCAGGGCGAATAACAGCGGCATCCCAGCTAGGAAGATCATCGTTGTTCCGTGCATGGTAATGAGTTCATTAAATGTATGAGCGGCCACAAATGTATTTTCGGGAAACATCAGCTGAAGGCGAATGAGCATCGCTTCAAATCCACCGACGGCAAGGAAGAAGCCTCCAGCCACCAAATACAATATCGCGATTTTCTTGTGATCCACCGTCGTCAGCCAATCCATCAGTCCGTGATATCTTTTAACCGAATGTGAATGAGACACAGGTCTTACCCCCTTGATCAAGTGCTGTCATGCTATTTAAGCTCCTGCAGATATTTGACTAATTCGGATACTTCTTGTTGATTCAATCCCACATTGGGCATCAAGGTGCCCGGTTTGACAGCCTGCGGGTCCGTCAGCCACTTGGAAATCCATTCCGGTTCATTCGGTCTGAATCCGGCAACTGTGTTGCGGTTTGCGAAACCGGCCAGGTTCGGTCCGAATCCCCGCTGATCCGGCGTTACGGCATGACACTGTAGACATTTGTTTTTGAAGATTTCTTCGCCTTTTGCAGCATCAGCAGAGATAGCGGCAGGTTGCTTGATTTGCTTGGCCCAAGCATTGAAATCCGCCTCGCTCTTGGCCACCACCTTGAAATCCATCAAAGCGTGCGAAGAGCCGCACAATTCCGCGCATTTTCCTTTATATACGCCTTCTTTATCCGCGTTGAAGAACATCTTGTTGACCATGCCCGGGTTTGTGTCCATTTTACCGGCCAACTCGGGAATCCAGAAGGAATGGAGGACGTCTGCGGAGGTTAATTCCACAGAAATCTTCTTGCCGACAGGAATAACCAGGTCCTCCGCCGTCCGAATCCCCAGATCGGGGTATTCAAACTCCCACCAAAATTGATGAGCCGTAACCTTAATATGTAAGGCATCTTTATCGTTGTTTGCGTTTTGTGCAAAGTGGAAAGTCAGAAGCACAGTAGGAATCGCCAAAATCATCAAAAGGATAAACGGAATGACCGTCCAGATGACCTCCAGCTTGTGGCTACCTTCCACTTGTTTGGGATAACCGGTTTGACCCTTGCGCTTGCGGAAGCGAATGATCACATAAAAGAATATTCCGAATACCACGACCAATACCAAAATCATGATGAAGAACGCAAGTTCAATTAACCAAAGCTGGTCTTTGGCATTTGAACCTTGAGGATTAAAAGCGCCCTGACATCCCGAAAGCAATAATGCTAGTACCGCAAACAGGGGTGTCAGACGCCAAATAAATTTCCACCTGCTCATCCATTATCAACCCCACTTCACTGTTTTGAAAGTCATCTATTTCAACCATTACTTATGGCGCTTTGAATGACCTTACATAGAAAAGCCTAATCACCTTATTTACTATAAATTCGTTAAACTTTTTTGTCAATCTTGCCTAAGGAACCTTCACAAAATGTTCTTAATCCTTTAAAACATCTTTCACTGATCGGAGTTGACACCCTTCCTTGACACCCTTCCCCATGTTAGTTAATTGCCAAATTACGGAGTAATTATGCAGAGTATCTAAGCGTGTATATTTATCCGCAAAAAAACAATCCTAAGCATAACGAACTTGAACAAGGAGGCAGATGGAATGACGCATTTTCTCCGACGCTCGGCCAAGCCAATGTCCACAGTCATACTTATCCTCGTCTTTCTTCTCGTTACCCTTGCCTTTACCGGTTGCAATTATAGGAAGCAATTCGAAAACAGCGAATATGATTACGGAAGCGAAACAAAGGAATTTTCGAAGGAGCCCCGGATGTACGGGCTGATGATGAAGGGCAAACGAAATCACGAGAATCACAGCATTAGATTCAGTCGGGAATTAAGCGAAGCCGTCAACAACATAAGCGGAATTTCCAGTTCCATAGTCATGCTGACGGATATCAACGCCTACGTCGCGATCGTCCTCGATAGCTCGGCAAGCGGGATGAACGGGGTCGGCATAAAGCCGGAAACGGACAATACCGGTAACTCCCGGGGCATGTACAATACCCGCACCGGTAACCAGTATATGGATCCAAACAAATTAGTCAACGATACGAACTCATATTTCACGGTGTATGATCATGAGGATCTGTCCACTGAGCTAAAGCAGAAAATCGCCAAACTTATCCGAAAGAACAAACCGTATGTGCGCGAAGTCCACATTTCCGCCAACCGGGAATTTATCAACCAGATGAACGTTTTTGCGCAGGATGCGAAAAAGGGACAATCTCTCGATGGATATGTCGACTTGTTTAATCAAATGGCCGTTCATTATTTCGGCGTCCTGCCTTAACATCGATACAAAAGCTGCTCCGTGATTTCGGCTATTGCTTCGGCTCGATATGCACATGAACATGATCAATACGGTGTTCACGGTTCATCTTCTCTTCGATGGCTTCAGTAATGCAGTGGCTTTCCACCACATTCAGCTCGGGATCCACTTGCACGGTCACGTCCACCAGCACGAGACTGCCGTGTTTTCTCGCGCGGACGTCCTTGATCGCTTCGACTCCCGGAGTTTGCAGAATCGTCTTCTTGAAATGTGCAAGACGCTGCTCTTCGAACCCGTCGGTCAACGTATGACTGGCTTCAAAAAAAATACCCCATGCCGTCTTGACGATCATCAGTCCGACGACGACCGCCGCTACAGGGTCCAGCCAAGTCAAGCCGAGCCAGGAACCGAGAACACCCACAAAAGCGCCGATACTTACCAATGCATCGGAAAGGTTATCCTTCGCAGCGGCCATAATCGCATGGTTGTCGATCTGTCTGGCCAAACGAAGGTTGTAACGATGTACCGCGAATATGAGCACAGCACTGAACAGAGCTGTCCACGCCGCCATCATGTTCGGAACGGAGGTCCCCCCGTGGACGATAGAGGTCATCGCTTGGATCAAAACTTCAATTCCGACTCCGGCCATAATAAAGGAAACAATCAGCGAGGCAATTGTCTGGGCACGAAAATGTCCATATGGATGATCCTCGTCCGGCGGCTTTCGGGAAATCTTCAAGCCAATGAGAATCGCCACTGTGGCCAAGATGTCCGTAGTGTTATTCAAGCCATCGGCCGTCAGGGCTTCCGAGTCCGAAGCATAGCCTACGACAAGTTTCAGCACGGACAGAAAAACATATGCGCCAAGACTGAGCCAAGCCCCTTTTTCCCCTGTTCGGATTTCCCGGTAACGCTCCATATGATGCCCTCCATGCCGTTCTGCCGTTCTCCGTCCTCTATCTTAACAGACCGATTCCGTGTAAGTCTACGGCAACAGTTTAGGCCTGGGTCACAACAATGGCGCCCGGGAAAAGAAGTGGCATGCGCGAAACATGTCGGATGCCGATGGAACTGCTCAAATCCGCCTGCCCTGAAGTTTGTGGAAAGGAAATAATAAATAGAAGAGTCCGATCGTCGCAAACAGCACGGAACTGACGATAATCGGAAACACCGTGTTGATTCCGCTCGCTAAAGCTCCTCCAACAACGGGCCCGACCATGACGCCAATCCCCTCCACGGTGGAGAAAACGCCCCATCCCATCCCTTCTTGGGAAGATGGGATATTATAGGACAATATCGCATTCCAGGCCGGCAAAACGGCGGAATAAGAAATTCCCAGCACAATCGCCCAAACGATGCCTTCAATTAATGAATTGCTTTTGGTAATGAACAGCAGCGAGATTGAAAATGCGATAAATCCGATAACAAGAAACCATTTTCTGCCGTAGGTATCCGATAATTTCCCCATTGGAACAAGACCGAGAATGGCAAATGCCCCGCCGGTCATCAATATGTATGAATACTCAGAGGAGCCGAATCCCAACCGATCTTCCACGAAGCTGGGCAGGACAGGCACCAGCATGCTGGCTCCCAACGTCTGAAGAATCATTCCGGGAATCAACGGCTTGATCTGTTTCAATCTGATCCATAATCTGAGCCATTGATTGAGGAATGGATAAATGTCGTCAGCCTGGCGTTTGATTCCGTTATCCTCCAATCCGGCGGACAACAGGCAGCCAATGCCGAACGCGCTTAACAGCAACCAGAAAGTCAGAACCGCGCTCCAATCAAGAAGAAAATTGCTGACAACCGGACCGAGGCCCATTCCGAGCAGCCAAACCGTGTACAAAAATCCCATCTGGGTCGCTCTGTTATTCTGCTTCACTTTGGTCAAGCCGATGATCCAGATCGGCGAGGCTCCGGCGCCGAATAAAGCGGCGGAAACAACCAGCATCCAGCCTTTGTCTGCATATTGGAGCTGAAATAATCCGATCCAAGAGATAATCATTCCGATAAAGGCAATCCATCGCATGGAGAATCGATCAAGCAAATATCCCATGGCAATTTTCAGACCAGTGTCCATTACATAATGTGCGGTAATGGCCAGTCCGATAATCCAAAGAGGCAAATGAAGCACTTTTTCCGCATAGATCGGCAAAAATGAAACAAGCAGGGCACCGCGAACAAATTCTACTACTAATAATAAGGAAGCAAACAACAAAAAATCTTTTTGCAGAAAGCGCGCTTCGAACACGTTGTTCTTACCCCCCCTTTGTCAAAGGCAACAAGGTGCGGTTTGGGGATTTCCATTCCATGTCGTTGAGAATATCAAGCACCACCGTCTCTGCGGAATTGGTTTTTCGCAGCTTTTGCATCGCCTGTTTGATCGAATCCCGCAGTTTGTTGTTGGTAAGCATCTGCCTAATTTGCTCAGTGAGCATTTCAGGCTTATAAGCAATCATCGCAGCTCCCTTGGATGTCAAAAAATTCGCGTTATCCCTTTCCTGACCAGGAACGGGACGATAAAACAGCAGCGGAAGTTCGGTGATCAGAGCTTCAGAAATGGTAATTCCACCGGGCTTCGTTATCATACAATGGGAAACGGACATCAATTCATGGATCTCATCCACATAACCGAAAATTTTGATCTCTCGCTGCATGGAGAAGGCGTGCTTCATTTCGTGCAAAAGCAGTTTGTTTTTTCCGCAAACAATCAGTACCTGCGTATCGGGAATCTCCGTGACGCTTTCGCACAGCGCCTTCAATCCTTGCAGGACGCCATAGGAACCCGCCATGATAAGCACGGTTTTTTTGCCGCAATCAATCCCGTATTTCTCAAATACTTCTTCCGTACGAATCGGCTGCTGAAAAGATTCCTTCAAGGGAATGCCGCTGACATTGATTTTTTGTGCGGGAATGCCGACGCAAGCAACTTGCTCTTTCAAATCTTCCGTAGCCACATAAAACTTGTCGATCAAGGGATCGATCCATCTGTAATGCAGTTCGAAATCGGTCAGAACAGTATATGCGGGAATCACGACTCCCGTTTTTTTTCGCAGTTCCGGCATGACCAGCATGGGAAAGGTATTGATCACCAGATCGGGCCGTTCCTGCATAATGATTTCTTTCAACTTTCCAAAACCGAATGAATAAATCCATTTGCCCATAAGCGTATCTGTCGGCATTTTTTTCGTTCCGTAATACAGCCAGCCATATACCTGGGGCAATACTTTATAGCTTTTCAAATACAAATATCGGGTCATCGCATTGATCGCCGGGTGGGCTTCGGCGAACAAGTCCACCATCAGCACATCATCCACCCCGTGACGGCGAAAACTTTCATGCAGCGCTTTCGAAACCTGAATATGGCCGTCTCCGTAGCTGGCGTACAAAATGAGCACCTTCCACTTTTTGTCGGACACTCGAATCACTCCTTTCACGCCGCATTATATTCATCGTATACGAGGAGTATTAGCGCAAGATTAAAATTGAATTAAAATCTCCTTAGATTGCCTCCGAAGAATTCATCAGCCGGTTCGGCTATTTGCGTCCGAAATCCGCCTTAATTTCGCCCCACTGCTCGGTTTTCCATTTCTTGATCGGATTGGTGTATGCGTTCGAATGCAGCCATTTCAGGGCGCGATCCACCAGAGACCAGATCTCCTCCGTGCTCTCGTCTCTGGGCAGGCTTGTGGCGACCTTCTTGTCTTTCACCCACTTGATCGCGGTCTTCGAGTCGCTGTAAATCGTCTTGCCGCTTCCCCGCTGTTGGAGATACGCCAAGCCATGGACGATGGCCAGGAATTCGCCCAAATTGTTCGTCCCTTTGGAAATCGGACCGTGATGAAACAAGATGTCCCCCGTCTTCGTATCGACTCCCTTATACTCGACAATTCCCGGATTCCCGGAGCATCCCGCATCAACGGATATACTGTTTTCGTCGACCTCTTCAGCCGTCTCCGCGTAGGACAAATCGCCCGGCGTCCGTTTCGCGGAGGCTGACGGTTTGCCGGAGGCTTTGAAAGCGTCCTGCGAGCCCCGGGCAAAAGCCTTCTCTGCTTCCGCCCTGGATTCATACGATTTGTATTTGGCCCCGGGAAACCCCTCGATCTGTGCCCGGCACTGATCCCATGCGGAATAGATCCCCGGCGTCCTGCCGACCCAAACGACGTATTGCTTGTTTTTCGATGCCATGTAAGCAACAACCCCACCATCATACAATATGTTTCATTTATGGCAATGTATTCTTCATTGTATTCTTAGTATACACGACAAGCCCCGGCCATACAAAGGCCGTGGCCGTTTGGGGCCAAGTAGCGGGAGACGTGCATTGCGGGCTATGGGCTATTTTCGATTTGCGTTATTTATTTTTGCGGAAACTTCCTACATAATAAATGCATATCCCTTTTTTGAAAGGAGCAGAAAGCATGGACCTGGTCAATGAGCTGAGAAGAATCCTTCCCGCCGAGCAAGTTTCGACAAATGCCACAGTGCTTGAACAGCACAGCAAAGATGAGTCCTATCATACCCCGCATCTCCCGGATGTCGTGGTTTTTCCAAAAACCGCCGAAGAGGTCAGCCGCGTGCTCGCCTTCGCCGACAAACACTCGATCCCGGTTGTTCCGTTTGGCGTCGGCAGCAGTCTCGAAGGCCACGTCATTCCATATGAGGGTGGAATCTCTCTTGATATGCAGCTGATGAACCGGATTCTCGACATTTCTCCCGACGATTTTTTGGTTACGGTGCAACCAGGGGTTACACGGCTTCAATTAAACAAGGAATTAAAAAGATACGGCCTTTTTTTCTCCGTCGATCCTGGAGCGGACGCAACCTTGGGAGGTATGGCGGCGACCAACGCCAGCGGAACGACGGCGGTTCGTTACGGTGTCATGCGGGATCAGGTCAGAGATTTGGAAGTGGTGCTCGCTGACGGACGAATCATCCATACGGGGCGGCGATCCCCAAAATCGTCTTCGGGCTATAACCTGACGGGACTTTTTGTCGGCTCAGAGGGGACGCTCGGCGTTTTCACGGAATTGACTCTGAAGGTCTACGGGATTCCGGAAAGCGTCATGGCCGCACGCGCCTCGTTCCCGTCAGTCGAAAGCGCTGTCAAAGCAGCCGCATCCATTCTTTCCAACGGGATTCCGGTTGCACGGATCGAGCTGCTGGATCAGCGATCCATCCAGCAGATCAACATTCATAATCACACCTCATACCCTGAGCAGCCGGCATTGTTCCTGGAATTTCACGGAAGCGCCGCAGGCATGGATGGGGACATGGAGAATGTAAAAGAACTTTGCGCTGAAGAGGGGTCTCAGGAATTTGTTTTTGCCAGCGATGCGGAAGAAAGAACCCGTCTTTGGGAGGCCCGGCACAATCTGGCGTATGCATTTGTCCATCATTCACGAGGCAAGCAGCAGATGTCCACAGATGTCTGCGTTCCGCTGTCGGAGCTTCCCGGGGCGGTGCTTTATGCGCGCAAGATGATGGACGAATACGGGCTGGACGGCGGGCTGCTGGGCCACGTCGGCGACGGCAATTACCATGCTCTGATCCTGGTCGATCCTGATGATCCGGACGAGCTGGAACGCGCGTTGAAGGTCAATTCATACCTCGTCGAATATGCGTTGAGCCGTGGAGGCACGTGTACAGGAGAGCACGGCGTCGGCGTCGGGAAAGTCAAATATCAGCGGCAGGAATTCGGGGAAGCGATCGAGATCATGCGCTCCATTAAACTAACACTTGATCCCAACGGCATCCTGAATCCGGGTAAAATATTTCCTGTACGCTAGCTGTCTGTCCGACGTTTCTCTTGGTTGCATCAGCAATAAACTTCCAGCATAAAAACAACCTCCGTGCAGAAAATATTTGAGGTTGCTTTCAGCTAACCAATAATACAAATACGGAGGTTGTTATGTACAACGCGCAAAATTTAAATCCGAACGTCATCCAACAAATCAATCAAGTCGAACAAACCATTCAGCTAATGGCCCAGCAAACCCATCAGTCCAATTTTATTTATCAGCAAATGCTGCAGCAGGAACAACAAAATGCGGCACAGCTTGAGCAGCTGGCGCAAAGAGAACGCCAAGCCGTTCAATCGCTGCAAAATCTCCTTCAAGGCCAGCAACTGATAATGCAGCAGGTTCAGAAGGCTTCGCAGCTTTTGTCCCAAGTCGAGCAGTCGGTGAAATCCGAAGCCATCTCCCCGATCCAAGGCGCTTATCAAACCCAGGGCTTCCAGCAGCCGCATACGTATACGCAGCGGACGTTCCAATAACAACCTTTCGGGTTCTTCATGAAATAGTAAGCGGGAACCCATACCATTCCCCTGATGCCCCCAAAACGCTCAAGCTGCAGACGGCCGCCCTTCCTGTAGGGGCGGCTGTTCCAATGACTAAAGACAGGCTGATCGGCGGCCTCGAGCGAATAAATCAACCGTTGTTAGAAACAATAGAAAAATAATGAGAAAAAAGGGGGCTATTCATGAAAATTTCCCAAACTAGCGGCATATCGACGAAGCTGTCCTCCATATTTCAAATTTTGGACAGCATCAGTGTTACGACCCATCCGGAAGTTTATCAAACCATCAAGTCGGAAATCCGCCAGCTCGCTGACAATCTTCGGCACATGGACCTTGATTCCGAAACATCCGTGAAAAACAATAGAGACCGGCTTGCCGAATTCAGACTATCCGTTCACCAGATTCTTCAAACGGCGGAAGATTTGCAAACCCAAACGGCGGAGCTCTACAGAAAACAAACGGGGGATCAGAAGGAGAAGTTTGAGGAGATGTCCCCCGCTCAACAGGAACAAACGAATCCTTTCGCATATCAAACCAGGCTAGCCTTCAAAGAGCTCGGCAAGCTCACGGACATCCTGGGTCGGCTCAACGGCGAGCTGCTTGACCTGAGCGCGCAGCTGGAACAAACGGCTCTGCAAAACAAATCCATTCCCGATGCCGGCCCAACGCATCTGATGGATCACGATCCGGCCCCCCCTACTCTGTCTCCCTGATCGATATTCTTTTCGGCCATGAAGAAGGGAGCCGCTGCCGGCTCCCCATTGACCATTTCCAAACTCACAATTTGACAGAAGCTTCAATGAATCGACGCATGCATTTAACCGATCGATTTTTCCTTTTTTTGGCGGACTCCCGTTTCACGGGCCGCTTGGTTGCATGCTGACATGAAAGCTTTGCCCACTGCAAAAATGATATCGGCATCCACACCGGTTCCCCGGAATTGCCTGCCTTCCACGGATATAGTCACGACCGCTTCCCCGCTTGCGTTTTCTCCGGACGATAATGAATACAATTCCAGATCGTCAAACTCCACATGGAACGAAAGCGCCTGTTTCATGCAAGTGATCAAGGCTTCCACCGGTCCGGAACCGACCCCGGAATACACCTTTTCCTGCTGGCCTTCCACATTCTTGATGCGGGCCGAGGCCACTTTAACGTTTCTGTTGTGAGTGACCACCTGGACATCAATAAGTGAATACGACTCCAGTTCCTCATTAATCGCGGAGCCGACCAAGCCAATCAATTGATCGTCAGTCACCGTTTTTTGCTCATCGGCCATTTCCTTAAAACGGCTGTATACTTGTTCCAGCTGCTCATCATCCAAACGGATCCCGTATTCGCTCACCCTATGCCTGATCGCATGTCTTCCGGAATGCTTTCCGAGTATGATCATATTGCGGGGGATGCCCATTTGATCCGGATTCATGATCTCATACGTGCTGCGATCCTTCAGCAAGCCGTCCTGATGGATGCCCGCTTCATGCTGAAAGGAGTTCCTGCCGACAATCGGCTTATTAAACGCGATCGGAAAATTCATGAACCGGCTGACCATCCGCGACGTCTCAAAAATTTCTTCCGTACGGATGCCTGTCTGGACCCCCAGCGATTGCTTTCGGGTTTCAATCGCCATGGCCAGTTCCTCCAGCGAACAATTGCCTGCTCTTTCCCCGACTCCGTTCACGGTGACTTCCACCTGAGTCGCGCCCGCACGGATGGCGGCCAAGCTGTTGGCGACCGCCAAGCCCAGGTCATTATGGCAGTGCGCGCTGTATTCAACCCGGTCTCCCCCGCGAACCTGCGTCCGCAGCACCGTAAAAATTCGACCGAACTCTTCAGGAAGGGCGTAACCCACCGTATCCGGAATGTTAATGATGGTGGCCCCTTCCCCGATGACCGCTTCCACCATTTCCATCAGAAACGCCTCGCCCGTACGGGAAGAGTCCATCGGCGAAAACTCGATCCGATCGACGAATTGCTTGGCATACGCCACCATTTCTCTGGCGATTCGGATCACTTGCTCTCGTGATTTTCTCAACTGGAAATTCAGGTGAATGTCCGATGAGGAGATAAACAGGTGCAGCCTGCGCCTTGCGGCATCCTTCGTCGCTTCGATCGCTTGGTCGATATCCTCTTTCATGGCCCTGGCAAATCCGCAAATTTCCACCTGCTGAAGCTCGCGGGAAATTTGCTGAACCGCCCGAAATTCGCCTTGACTGGATATGGGAAAGCCCGGCTCGATTACATCCACTCCCAGCTTCGCCAGCTGTCTGGCGATCCTGACCTTTTCTTCCGGCGTCAGCGAAGCGCCCGGAGCCTGTTCTCCGTCCCGCAGTGTCGTATCGAAAATATTCACTCTTTTAATCGCCGATTGATCCATTTGAACTTCCTCCTTTTGTTTTTGAAACTTGTTTTTTCAAACAAAAAACCCGCCGTCTCATGAAAGAGACGACGGGCATTGCACCATCGCGGTACCACTCTTCTTGGCCGAAAAAAACATCCGACCCACCTCGAATGCGGACTCCTGCGCGATGCGCGCATTCCTCCGCGGTCCGATTACGGAGACCAGCCGTCAAGATGTACCCGGCATCCGCCGCCGCTCCATCCCGCCGCTCACGGGCGAGTTCGGGAAGCCCCTTCACTGCGTTGCACCAACCCGCAGCTCTCTGAAGAATTCAGGCTTTTCCTACTACTCCCGATCATTGCCTTTTGCTTAATTCAGTTAATAATTAACGCTCTTTCGATCCCAACAGCCAAAAAGCCCGCCGTCTCATTAAGAGACGACGGGCATTATTCCCTCGCGGTACCACTCTTCTTGGCCGAAAAATACCGGCCCACCTCTAACGCTCAAGACCGTGTCCGGACAGCAGTCTGTTCGCGCATACCCGATTACGGGGGTCAACCGTCAGGATGTACCCAATCCAACGGACTGCTCCGTCCTGCCATTCGCGGGCGAGTTCGGGAAGCCACTCACTGCGTTGCACCAACCCGCAGCTCTCTGGCGGTCATGGTTGTTCCCTATTGCTCCCGGTCATCATGCTTGTGATTTTGGATTAATACAAATAATAATACGCAATTTTGGCGATGTCAATACATCGGATATCCAAATTTTTTAATTCACGAACAAAATGATGACCAACAGAATCAGGAACAAATCGACGAGTCCCAGCCCGGCAAGGGAAATCCATACGATCAAGCCGGGTGATCGAAACATTTCCCCGTTGATGTCCCGCCGCTTAGTGAAATAGTCCTTGCCAGCCAAGACTGTGATCACCCCTCCGAGCAATACGCCGAAGATGCCTACATAAATGGCGATCAATTGCGCCGAATGCCCAGCAGGTGTGGCGCGGAAGATAATCCCGGCCGCCAAAAAACCCAGACCCACCATGCTGATTCCCGTCCGCACCCAAGCCAAAAAAGTTCTTTCATTAGCCAGATGCTGCTGGATATAGCGGGAATCAACGGAATCAACCGTTTTGTCCCGATCCTTCATTTCCGTTTCACCGCCCTGGAAGTTGATCTGTCTTGCCGCTATTATTTCACAGTCCGAACTGTCATTTCAACCGGGCAGCAAAAAATCCATCTTGTCCAAGATGAAAGATGGATTAGTTGGAAATTAGTTGGATATCACATCAGCACTACACGGTCATCGGCGAATTTCTGACCGCGGATTTTCTCGAATTCTCGAAGCAGTGATTCCACTGTCAGCTCGTGCTTGCGCGCTTCCGGAATGTCCAAGATGATTTTTCCCTTATCCATCATGATCAGACGATTCCCGAGACGAATGGCTTGATCCATATTATGCGTCACCATCAGCGTCGTCAGATTAGCTTCGCGGACGATCTGGTCAGTCAGCCTCGTAATCAGCTCTGCGCGTGACGGGTCAAGCGCAGCGGTATGCTCATCCAACAGCAGGATATCGGGCTTTGTGAATGTCGCCATCAGCAAGCTGAGCGCTTGTCGTTCCCCGCCGGAAAGCAATCCGACTTTCGCGCTTAAACGATGCTCCAAACCGATTCCCAGTTTGGACAGCTGTTCCTTGAAGACCGCGCGCTTCGCCTTGGTTACACCAAAGGACAGACCTCTCTTCTTTCCCCTGGAATATGCCAGTGAAAGATTTTCTTCTATCGTCATTCTCGGCGAAGTGCCGGCCATCGGATCCTGAAATACACGGGAAATCCATTCACTGCGGCGATGCTCCGGTACGTTCTGAACCTCCCGGCCATTAATGCCGACTGATCCGCTGTCCGGAATCAACACGCCCGAGATGATGTTCATCAGCGTCGATTTGCCCGCACCGTTGCTCCCGATAACGGTAACGAAGTCACCCTGCTTCATTTCAAGCGTAATATCGGACAGCGCGACCTTCTCATCGACTGTGCCGGCGTTGAACAGCTTTGTTGCATTGCGTATGGTCAGCATCATTGGTTACCCCCTTGGTGGGATCCTTGTGCGGGAGAAGCTGTTTGAAGCTCAGCGCTTCTTTTTCTAATCATCGCTTTCTTGCGGAAAGCCGATTGAATTCTCGGAAGAACCAGTGCAATGACTACGATCATCGAAGTCATCAGCTTCATATCCTGAGGATTTAATCCCCAACGCATCGCGGCGGCAACAATAACCCGGTAGACGATCGCCCCAAGGGCCACGGCGAGCGTCGCCCGAAACACGTTCTTGGCTCCGAAAATCGCTTCCCCGATAATTACGGAAGCCAACCCGATGACAATCATTCCGACCCCCATCTGCACTTCGGCAAAACCTTGCTGCTGCGATACAAGCGCGCCGGAAAGAGCCACCAAACCGTTGGACAGACTGACCCCGATGATGGTCGTCGTATCCGTATTGACGCCGAAGCTGCGGACCATCCTGTCATTGTCGCCCGTGGCGCGGATCGACAGCCCGAGATCGGTATGCAGGAACCAATCGAGCAGCAGCTTCACGGCCAGAACCACGAGCGGCATCACCAAGAGCACCTGCATGCCGGTGAACAAGGTATCGATTCCCAGCAAGGGTACGTTCGCTTTTCCCATGATCCGCAGATTGACCGAATACAGGGCAATCATCATCAGAATACCGGAAAGCAGCGCATTGATTTTCCCTTTTGTATGCAGAAGGCCGGTAATCGCCCCGGCGGCAACTCCCCCCGCAAAGGCAGCAACTGTCGCCAACAGCGGCGATTGCCCGGATGCTATCATCACGGCGGCGATCGCCCCGCCGGTGGTGAAGCTTCCGTCCACAGTCAAATCAGGGAAATTCAATACGCGGAATGTCAAGTAAACGCCTAAAGCCATAATTGAATATAGGAGTCCCAATTCCAACGCACCCGTAAAAGCAACCAGATTCATCCAAAAACCTCCGTAACGAATCGAAAGTGACCCGGTAAGATGCCGGGCCACCTCCTTAATGATTGACTGGATTATTCAATAATATTTTTCGGATCCTTCACCATGCTCTTCATCGCATCGGTTACTTCAATGCCTTCGTTCTTTGCAGCTTTCATGTTAATGGCAAGATCCAGATTTTCCGGGAATCCAACCGGGATATCTCCAGGTTTTTTACCGTTTTTCAGAATATCTACCGCCATTTTACCAGTGGTGTAGCCAAGATCGAAATATTCAAAGCCATAGGAAGCAAATCCGCCGCGTTTCACGGAATCTTTCTCGCCCACGAACAGCGGAAGCTTATTCTTTTCAGCCACTTGAATCATGGATTCAAGAGCAGCGACGACGGTGTTGTCTTTCGGCACGTAAATCGCGTCAACGCGTCCGACAAGCGATTCAGCGCCTTGTTTGACTTCCGAGCTGTTGGTTACCGCTGCTTTCACGACTTTAATGTTATGTTTGGCAAGCGCTTCTTCAGCTTTCTTAACATTGATCAATGAGTTCTGCTCGCCTTCATTGGCAACGATTCCGATCGTCTTCACCTTGGGAAATTGCGAGGCGATGAAGTCCATCAGCTTGGTGATCGCTTCCGGATGCGTATCAGACGTACCCGTTACATTTCCGCCCGGTTTTTCAAGACTTGACACAAGCTTGGCTCCCAGCGGATCGGTAATCGCGGTGAACAAAACCGGGGTATCCGTAATTTGTTTAACGACAGCTTGTGCGGATGGCGTCGAGATTGCCAGGATCAGATCTTTTTTGTCAGCAGCGAATTTCTGGGCGATGGAGGTGTTGTTGCTCATATCTCCCTGCGCAATCTGCGTATCCACTTGCAGATTGTCACCTTCAGTGAAACCGTTATCTTTCAGTGCGGCAAGAAAACCGTTGCGTGCGGCATCAAGCGAAGGATGCTCAACAATCTGCGTAATTCCAATCTTGACGACTTTCTTTTCTTCCTTCTTCGGTTCAGGCGCCGAACTTTGAGCCGGCTGTTCAGAAGGCTTCGCCGATTCCTGCGGTGCAGCTTGTTTGCTTTGTCCGCATGCCGACAGCACCAGCATGGCAATAAGCATAAAAGCTGTAAAGTGATAAAGCTTTTTCATTGAGATATGCCCCCTTTTTTCTGTATAAGTCCATTTCCAACATTTAGTGCGCAAAAAAATAGAAAACATCTATGCACTATTAGCCTATTGATATCTTATAATGGTTTTCCAATGCTAGTCAAATGTTTTTTACCATTGGTAGAAAGTAGCTTGGGAGCATCTGGAACAGCGGATTAGATCCCGCCTTTTCAATATTCCGTCACGATGACGGGAACGCCCAGGGTGACACGCAGATTGTTGGTTTCCGTCACCCGATGCACTGCCGCCTGCAGGTTCATCGGACGGCTGCCCGTTCGAACGGACTCTTTCATCTGCGGCGTATAATAGGAAATACTGCTTGTCCGGGCGTCCTCATAGCTTTCAACTTTGCTCGCTTGCAGCTTTTGGCCCAGACGGTTCCATAATTTCCGAACGGCTGCTTCGCCGCCGTCCTTCGCTTTCAATACCCCCTGAATGGTCGTATTCCACTGCGGATGCAAGTCGAGAGCCCGCAGTCCGGCAGTCAGCCGATCGCGAAGCGTTTCCAGCGGATCGAGCGAAGATACCTCGCGGCCCTGTACCTTCACAAACAAGTAGGTCGGTCCTCCTTCTTTCATTCCCAAGATAATCAGCGTTGCCGTGATACCGTCTTGTGAGCGCAGAACCGCCTCATAACGCAGATGCGTTCCCTCTTGAAGCTGAACGGTCCCCGACGGCAGTCCCAATAGATCGCTTGTGCGCTTTCCCAACTCCAGGAATTCGCTCGAATCCGTGAAGCTTTTAAATACAGTACCGGCCTGCATCACGACGCCGACCGGTCCGTCCAGCTCCTGCCGGGAAAAACTCCAAAGCTTTTGCGCATCGCTAGCCTGTTCGGCAGTTGACGAATAAGAATTCCATCCGCACAAGATCATGATTATGAATAATACAAGTATTGCCATTCCCTTGTTTTTTCTCAACCAAAGCATCGGAAGCATCCCTTTCCTATGAATCTAGTAACAGGATGTCCCGATAGAATGCCATTTATACGAGATTTGCTGATTTATTGCTTGACTTCATATCCCTGATCCTCGATGGCCTCCTTGATTTGCTCCAGAGTAATTTTCGATTCGTCATATTCAACTGCGACGGTTTTGGCGGCCAAATCGACTTTGCCGGAAGCGCCGATTTCTTTCATCGCCCCTTCCACGGCTTTCACGCAGTGCCCGCAGGACATGCCTTCCACTTGCAATGTGACATTCCGCATATAATCTTCTCCTTCGTCATTATTTCATCAGCTTGTTAACGGTAATCAGAAGCTCGTCGAGAATCTCCGGATCACCCTCTTGGATCCGTTCCACGACACAGGTTTTCATGTGATTTTCCAGCAGGAGCTTTCCGACGCTGTTCAAAGCCGATTGGACAGCGGCAATTTGATTGAGCACATTATCACAGTATGTATCCTTTTCAATCATGCCTTTAATGCCTCGAACTTGCCCTTCGATCCGGTTCAGGCGCGCAACCAGATTGGCTTTAACCTTGGCGGAATGATGGCTTTTTCTTTCCGAGCCTTCAACCTGGCCGTGACAGCTGTCGCCAACCATTGCCTCCTCCTGTTCCATCGGCCCCAACCTCCTCTTAGGAATAATGTTATCAATCCGCTTCTTCCGAATCAAGCCGATTTTCACGATTTCTGAATATCTAAATTATACCATACCCCTATAAGGTATATAAATATTCAAAAAATGCGACCCACCCCCAGAACGGAGCAAACATCACCGGAAACGGAACCGGCAGTGGCCAACCAGCCCAAAGCTGATAATGAATGACGTTGTGTTTTGTGGATTAACCGTATTGATTTTTCCGGTCGGATGTTTTTTGCGACATAAAAAGAATTTGCTTTCATAAACTTGTACAAAAAGTTTTGAGTCCTAACGGAGGCCGACATGAAAATTGAACCACAAACGGAAGAAACCATTCTGACGATAACCGGCATGACCTGCGCCGCCTGCTCCGCCCGAATCGAGAAAGCGCTCGGCAAGATGGAGGGCGTCGAACAGGTCAACGTAAATCTGGCTCTCCATCGCGCTTTTGTCCGGTATGACTGCGATCAACTTACTCTCGATCAAATCGAGGAGAAAATTCGGCAAGTCGGCTACGGCGTGGCCAAACAGACGGTTAGGAGCAGCCAATCACAGCCGTTCGGAACCTCGAGCACCGCCAGAAACCGCCTGATCGTTTCCTTTATCCTGTCAATCCCATTATTCTGGGCGATGGGCGCTCACCTGCAAATTCTTCCCGAAGGGCCGGCGCTGCTGCACAGCCCTTGGTTTCAATTTGCCATTGCGACGGTGATTCAGTTCGGGATCGGACTTCCTTTTTATATCGGAGCTTTTCATGCCCTCCGGCAAAAAAGCGCAAACATGGACGTGTTGATCGCTCTTGGAACCTCCGCCGCATATTTTTACAGCCACTATTTGACGTTTCACTCGATCCGGCATCCCGCTGAGCATCCCATGTATCTTTACGACGCTTCGGCCATGATCATCACGACGGTGCTGTTCGGGAAATGGCTTGAGGCAAAGGCCAAAAAACGGACGCTCAGAAGCCTTGATCACTTCTATGACGCAAATTCCGGAATGACTACGGTGATTCGCGGAGGTGTGGTCAAAAAGGTTGCGGCCCGGGATATTCTTGTCGGGGACACCGCGATAATCGGTCCCGGCGAGCGAATCGCCGTTGACGGACGCGTCATCGAGGGCTCTTCCGATGTGAATGAAGCGATGATAACCGGTGAATCGCTGCCCAAAGCGAAACACCCGGGTGATCCGGTCATCAGCGGAACGCTCAACTTGAACGGCACCTTCAAAATGATCGTCGACAAGACCGGAGACGAAACCAATCTCGCCCGGATGATCCGCTTGATGGAGGACGCCCAATATTCCAAAGCCCCCATTCAGCGGATGGCGGACCGCATTTCCGGAATTTTCGTGCCTGTCATTCTAGTCGTTGCCGGTCTTACATTTATCGCATGGAATTGGCTGCTCGCTCCGGGAAATACCGGACTGGCCATTGAACGGATGATTGCGGTCATGGTCGTTGCCTGTCCGTGCGCTCTCGGTCTGGCCACCCCGACTTCGATTCTGGTGGGGACGGGAAGAGCCGCGGAACTGGGTATCTGGTTCAAGGAAGGCAAACAGCTTGAGGTGCTTCACGGTGTCGATACGATCCTCTTGGACAAAACCGGTACGGTCACTTCGGGACGGCCGCAGATTACGAATATCTGGACGAACCTGATTTCCGAAAGCTCCCTGCTCAGCTATGCGGCTGCCGCCGAACGCTATTCGGAGCATCCGCTGGCACGGGCGATTGTCGTCAAAGCCCAATCTGAGAAATTGACGCTTCCGGCTTCAAGGGGGATCGAATCCTTTCCCGGGTACGGAGTGGCCGCCGTTGTCGGCGAGGTCCGCGTCATCGTCGGCAACCGTGCGTTGCTGCAGCGATACGGTATAAGAATGAACCGTTTCGCCGAAGCATGGGCCGATAAGCGGGAACGGGAAGGAAAAACGGTAATTCACGCGGTTATCGGAAATCAGCTTGCAGGCATGCTTGCCGCAGCAGACTCGGTCAAGCCTTCGGCCAAACAGGCGGTTGCCCGATTCGCCGGCTGGAACAAAGATATCATCCTGATCACAGGCGACAATATTCACGCTGCGCAATCCGCCGCCAAAGAATTGGGAATCGCCAGGGTTTATTACGAATCGTTCCCCGAAGAGAAGCTGGAGCTGATTCGTTCCCTGCAATCGCAAGGCAAAAAAATCGCCATGGTCGGCGACGGCATGAATGACGTCCCGGCCCTTGCGGCCGCCGATGTGGGCATCGCCCTCGGTACGGGAGCCGATATCGCGTTGGAAGCGGCGGATATGAATTTATCCAAAAGCGATTTGAACGGAGTCGCAGATGCCATGGAAATCAGCAAAAGGACCGTCCGCAACATTCAGCAGAACCTCGGCTTCGCTTTTCTTTATAATGCCGTGATGATTCCGTTCGCCGCCGCAGGCTGGCTGCCGCCATGGGCAGCGGGTTTGGCCATGGCCATGAGCTCCGTAACGGTTGTCATGAACGCCTTAAGGCTGCAGAAAATAAAGGTCCGCTCCACGTAACGGAGTACACTCGCCCGGATCATTCAATCCGCGGTTCAACGATTCGATCCAATCCTTCACCGCTTCAAGCGCATCGTGGTTATCATCTTGATCCTTCGTTTTCCGTTTGCGCCGCATGATCTCTCAGGATCTCCATGAAGATCTCCATGGCTTTTGTTTGAAACGGCGCGGCTTGCTTGATCACCGAAAATTTGCGTACAAACGGCAGCCCCTCGATTTGAATCGTTCGCAGCGTACCCAACGACAGTTCCTTGCGGATCGCCCAGGAGGACAACAAGCTGATGCCAATGCCCGCCTCTACCGATTCCTTGATGATTTGCGTGCTGCCGAATTCCATGATGCTTGCAGGATAAAACTGAAATTCGGCGAACATTTTTTCTGCGGCTTCCCGCGTCCCCGAGCCTTTTTCACGAATGATCCAAGTCTCCTCCGATAAGTCTTTAACGGTCCACCGTGCCTGCCGCGAAAGCGGATGACCGGCGGAAACGATGACCACCATCGAATCCTCGGCCAGATGCCCGATTTCCAGCTTCTCATGTGAAAACTCCCCTTCGACCACGCCAAGATCCAGTTCATGCCCGGCCACGAGCTCGGCAATTTCTTTGGTGTTGCCAATCGTAATGGAGGGCTGAATCCTCGGAAATTGCTTTCGAAGATGAGCGATCAAACGCGGCAATACATACTCTCCGAAAGTATAACTCGCCCCGATGTTGAGGTTCCCGCTCGCAGTGTGCATAAGGTCGTCTACCAGGCCCTGCATCCGCGTGTACAACCCCAGGATTTCCCGCGCATGGTGATACACAATTTCCCCCGCTTTGTTCAACCGGACGTATTTGTTGCTTCGATCCAACAGCTTCGTCCCCAGAGTCCGTTCAAGCGTTTGAATATATTGGCTTACCGCCGGTTGAGTCATATGCATTTCTTCCGCCGCGCGCGTAAAATTCCCTCTTTCAGCCACCGCAACAAAAACCGTCAGCATTTGATCCATATGCGCTCACTCCTTATATGCATACCTTGTACGTTTACCCTTTATTTTATCATTAGTAATCGCTTATGGCAGTCATCAGTATGATTTATTTTTCTTATTTTAAAAAACAGGTTATGCTACATTTACATCGAATCTAGGAGGAGTCACTTATGGCAAATCAAGTCATCAAGAATTTACATTGGGGGATCAAGGAGGACATTCCATCATGGACCGGCGGCATTGCCTTCACATTCGGAATTGCGCTCCTCGGATACGGATTGGCCATCCTCCCCGGCTTTGACCATATCGGCCAGCTTGCGGCCGCGATTCTGATCGCCGTCATCTATCGCCAGATTTGGGGATACCCGGAACGGATCCGCTCCGGCATTCAATTTTCGTCCAAAAAACTGCTGCGGCTTGCCATCGTCCTGTTCGGCTTGAAGCTCAACATCGATGTCGTGCTTCATCAGGGATTTGGATTGCTTGTCCGCGATGCGGGAACGATTATCTTCTCTGTCTTGGCAACGGTTTGGATCGCCAAGCTGCTGAAGGCGGACGCTCCCTTATCGCTTCTATTGGGGATCGGCACCGGAGTATGCGGGGCTGCCGCAATTGCCGCAGTATCGCCGATTCTGAAAGCGAAGGAAGAAGACACGGCAATGGGAGCCGGCATCATCGCGCTGGTGGGGACAATCTTCGCCATTGGCTATACACTGATAAGGCCCTACCTGCCTTTGAGCGATATCCAATATGGCATTTGGTCCGGTGTCAGTCTTCATGAGATTGCCCATGTGGCTCTGGCTGCCGCGCCGGCCGGACAAAATGCGCTGGGCGATGCGCTGTTGGCCAAATTGGGAAGAGTGTTCCTGCTCGTTCCGCTCAGCTTTGTCCTTGTGTATTGGATGAAACGGAAAGGGAACGCGCATGCGGGCAGCAGCAGAATCGAATTCCCCTGGTTTCTGATCGGCTTTATCTTCATGAGCATTTTGGGAAGCTATGTGTTCGGCAGGCTCGTAACGATTCCCGGCTATTTGATGAACGATATTTCGAACGGCACAACATTCTTATTAACCATGGCGATGACAGGACTCGGGCTGAATGTGAATCTGCGGGAGCTCCGCGCAAAAGCGTTCAAACCGCTGGCAGCCATGCTGATCGTCTCCATCCTGCTCTCGGCGATCTCATACGTCGCACTTTAACAGCTTGCTAACAATTTGCACGTTCAAACCGGAATATTGACAATACACCCGGCTTACTTGCGTGACCACCCTCCCTGAACGGCGATACCGGCGGATCGATTAGACTGCGAAATCACGAATCGAATCCGGATCCTTAAACACAATCGCCATGCCTGAAAAAAGGAGCTCCCATGGAAATCGGGAGCTCCTTTTTTCAATTTTGACAGTTGACTCAAAGCCTTAACATTATTGCCAAGTTTGGCTCTGAGACGCGCCGGCGTGGTTTCCTTCTATCCGTTGGCGACCACTGCACCCAGCACACGGCGCCGCCCGCGGCAATCCACGCCGTTGCTTGCAGACCCCACGCGTCTGCGGCAAAACCGGCCAGTGTCGGATTGTCGGGCTCAAACGCCCAAATATTGATGCTGGATCTCTTTATTGGCCAGCAGCTCGTCCGGATCAAGCTCGCAGACGATTCTGCCTTTGTTCATAATCAGGATTTT